>NZ_CP031393.1:302444-604888 GCF_017161265.1 Treponema medium
CTGAGTCGCTTGCTGTGCATCCATACTCTTCATCTCAGCAATGTCAGCGCCTGCTACAAAGCTTTTTTCACCGGCACCGGTAAGAATCACCGCGTAAATATTTTGTACTTTTTCAACCTCATCCAACGCCTGATTAAGATCGGTCAAAACCTCTGTGCTGAGCGCATTTAAAACTTGCGGTTTATTAATGGTTATCGTTGCAATATGTCCATCGATATGAAACAGTACCGTATTCATCTGTCACACCTCCGCTTTTACTTTGAATAGTCGTAAAAACCTTTTCCGGTTTTGCGCCCGAGTAATCCGCCGCGCACCATTTTGCGGATAAGCGTACAGCAGCGATATTTACTATCTCCCGTTTCACGGTACAATACGTCCATAATAGCCAATACAACATCAAGACCAACTAAATCACCAAGCGCAAGCGGTCCCATCGGATGGTTTGCGCCCAGCTGCATTGCCGTATCGATATGTTCGGCAGTTGCAATGCCTTCCTGCAGAATAAAAGCAGCTTCGTTAATCATGGGAATAAGAATCCGGTTTACAACAAAGCCGGGGCCTTCGTGTACCTCAACAGGTGTTTTTCCTAAACTCTTAGCGATTTCTATAATAGTATTTTTTACTTCAACAGGCGTATTGATTCCTGAAATAACTTCTACCAACTTCATTCTATCGGCAGGATTAAAGAAGTGCATCCCAATAACGGGGTGTTTAATGCCCTTGGCAATTTCGGTAACGGACAGAGAAGAGGTATTTGTTGCAAAAATTGTCGTTTCTTTGCAAATATTGTCCAGTTCGGTAAAAAGCGTTTTTTTAGCTTCGCTGGTTTCCAATATGGCTTCGATAATTAAATCGCTATCAGCCAAATCTTTATATACGCCGGTCTTTAAATTTCCCTTTATGGTAGCAACCGCTTCTGCCGTTATTTTGCCTTTCGCTGCCAATTTATCATAATTAGCTGCAATTTTATCTATTCCCGATTGCGCCCATTCGATTTTTATGTCGCATACCGTAACCTGATACCCGTTTGAAGCAAATGATGCGGCAATCCCTTGCCCCATCGTGCCTGCGCCTACAACACCGATTTTCTTCATACTATGGCTCCTATATAGACCATTTTGTAAAACCTACTGCCCGGAAAGAGGTATCTCGGACAGTACCCTCCGGCAACGCCGGTGAAAAATGTCTGATGGACATCTCGAAAAACTCAGTTGTTTTTTCAGGAATGCCTGACTTTAAAAACAGATATAGCATATCACAAAAAATACCTAGAATAAAGCCCTGAAATGAGATTGACATTGAGAAGTTCTCTCATTTTATTTGAAAATGATGTTGACGATTGCAGATAATTTAGTAGATTCCATAGAAGAAAGGATTGGATAAAAAACAGAATCGACAACCCCGACGCGGCTTGTGAGTATTGCTCAATGTTTCGCACTGTGTGTGCGAGCCGGCACGAATTCCAGTGGTTCCAAACAGAAACGAGTTTTTTGCTTTGTAAAAAACTCGCAGTCAAAAATTGACAAAGAGGTCAATTTTTGAACGTGCCACGGATGGTGGTGGCATAAATCAGTAACAAGTTTAGGCATTAGGCAAAACTCGCAGCCCAAGAATATACACGGACGTATATTCTTGGGTGTGAATGTACAACTGCTTAACAGTCTATTTTCAAAAGGTACTGGAGATAGGTGCATACTACTTACATTATTAGAAAAAACTTAAAGCACAGGCTCTCATCACTTTTTCGCTAAAAATATATCCAGTTCTTCTCCTAGACTTATAAGCTGAGCTTCTGCTCTTTTGATTTTTTCAAGTATCGCCTGCTTTTGTATTTTTTCCAACTTGGCAAATACCGTATCAAAGAGCTCTTTTTCCGTCACTTTCGGTTCTTCATCAAGATATTCTATTTTATAATATCCGGTCCACGCCTCGAACGGCTGTTCGTTTTCCTGCATGTAAATCTCCTTATGCTAACCCCAACATCTCGCGCAGACGACCTTGAAACTCACCGGATGTTGTCTCTCCATTCAAAAAAGTTTTTATCTCCTGCTTTATACCGGTAGGAAAGCGCCGCCAATAAGAGCCTGTCCAATCATGCATTGCAGCGGTAAGGCTGCGCTGTGTTTCAACCGGCATTTCGCCCAAACTGTACGAAACGAACTGTATAACCATTTCGTATAACAGATCGGCAGGAACACCTTGCACCGAACCGTTCTTTGCCAAAGAGGCACGACGATTTTTTCCGCGTGAACCACTTGATTGCGGAATCCATGAATCAACCAGATCGACGATCTGCTGCTTGGAAAGTTCAGGTGCTTCTTTTTGCAAGATATCAGTGGCATAATCCCGAAAAGTATGCCGAACGCCGTCCATACTTGCATCAATAGAAGCGTAGATCGATTCCGACATTTTCTTGGCTGCTTCTTCCGGAGTAAACGGGATGCTACCGTTTATCGCTCCCTCAAGCTGACCTTGCCGGCGTTCAACCGCTGCGGCAAATGCTTCAATCTCGCGTAGATTCGCTTTATTCAATATATAATCAAGCGCAAAGAGAAAATCACCGTCGGTTTTTGTATTGTTCATGAAGGAAGCATATACTATTTTGTTGAATTTTTAAAGAGGAAGGGAGAATATAAGAGTCGGGGCAACCGCATCAAATGCTTTTTGAACGGTTGCCCTGCACAGGCGATATGGAATATTTGCAGCCCATATTGCCATCATACATCCGTTATTTTTTATAAATAAAAGTCAGAATTGTTATTGTTGCAGTAATAATCGTTGCTGTTACCGTAATGAGCGGAACATACATATTAAAATTATACATAAAGGCATTGCTTTTTGCCGTAATAATCGTATTCGGACCGATAACCGAATCCTTGGCAAGTTTTTTGCCATATACATCTTTAATTACAACAGCTCCACCGGTATTCCGCTGATAGTCAAAACCTCCAGCTAATGCAATATAAAAGTCGGCTTTGCGACCGGGCGTATACGGATACGCACCGGGACTCGTTACAGCACCAGCCACGGTTACAGTTTGTTTAATCTCCGGAACAATCAGTCGGTCTCCTGCCTCGATTGGAATAACTTCGTGATAGGATTGATCAAACAACAGCGGACTTAAATTTGCCGGTATCTGTTTTCCTTGCCGAAAGATATACGCACCGGCTGCATCAACCCATGGCTTAGTAAAAAGCGGCAAGCGCTCGCGAACAATAGAAATAAGATCATCACCTTCATTAAAAGGAATTGGAATAGTCGTAGCAACAATTTTAAGATCACCGTCTTTATTTATTGTACTTGTATCATTCTGGGTTGAAGAAATTCCATTTGTATTACCTTTTTGACTATCTGCTAAAATCGTACGTCGTGTTTCAACATCGAGCGGAATGTCAAGATACACAAAAGGACGCAGTGTTTTTTGAGTATCAATATAGACTTTATCCAAATGCCGTAACGGTTCACTTCCCCCTGATTGCTCACTGAGCGCAATAAAAAAAGAATCAAACTTTGTACTTCCGTCTTCTGTGTTTGTTGTACGGGTTATTTTAACCTGTGTTCTATTGGCTCCGGCGGTATATCCACTGCCGTAAACGTCAATCAGCTGAGCAAGCGTTTCTGTTTCTGCCAATTCATACGTTCCGGGACGCTCAACTGCTCCGGAAAGTGTAACACGCCGCTTAACACGCGGGATAGAGATTACATCACCGGGTGATAAATACGGGTCTTGAGTAAGATCCCCAAAACGTATTGCCTGGAAAAAATCATAATCAATTGTTTTTCCGGAACGTCCTGTAATAGAGAGATAACGACTTGAAGCGAAATCCGTTAATAGACCGGTAATAGCTTGAGATGCGCGCATAAGTCCCCATGCTTTTACTTCTGTTGTTTTATTCACTTCCCCCTTCACCGTTACGGTAAAAGTACTGGGGGCAGTAAGTACAAACTGAACCACACTCAGTGGATAATTTTGTGAAACCAGTGTTTCAACTTGTTTTTTAACAGCCATAAAGGTCTTACCGTTTGTATTCACCGAACCTAAATTAGAAACACGGATAATGCCGCTTGAGTCCACAACGATCTGATAACTCACAGCATTTTGCCCAATCGTATAACCAAGTTGATATATATCCCCCGGCAAAACACGATAATCGGGATTCGCCATTGCTTGTTGAGCTAATCGCTTTGACTCAGTTTCCGCATCGGAATTTGAAGCTGCACATAATGAAAAAGCTGCAATAAAACATACACAGACGAGTGAAATAGTTTTATACTTCATGTTGCTTGTCCTTTTTCCGTAAGAACTTTGCCTGCACTTCAGGATCGCGATATATCTCCTGCACAGCATTCAAAAGGAAAGCAAGAAAAATCGAAAAGAATAATCCTGCAGCAAAAGCAACGATACATAGTTTTGCGCGCGACGGTCCGGATTTTTTTTCGGGTACTTCGGGCATATCCAATATTTGAAATACCGGAGTTTCGCCCGCCATTTCTACTTTCAAGAGTTCATACTGAGCTTTTAATTGCCCGTATATCTTTTCTTGAATAGAAATTTCACGCTTGATTTGTTCTATCGTAAGAGCGGTACCTCTCATCCCACCTGATTGAGCTATTTTATTTTCCAAATTGCCTGCTTCCCGCTCTAAACGTTTTATTTCATCAAATGATTGTTTCAAACTTTTCTCTAAATTTTCTTTTTCGTTGACTTTTCTATCAAGACCAAGCTCTGCAAACCGTTTTTCATAATACTCAACAGCAACCAAGACAGCTTTCTGAGCAAACTCAGGCTCAATATGCGTCGCAGCTAATGAAAACACTCCGCTTTTTTCATCTATTTTTGCTTTAAGTAAACCCTTGACTATGGTTCGAGTCTCGGTTTTGAGGAATTTTTTAATCTTATATTTTTCGGCAATATGCAATTCATCTGCAATAGTATCGAGAAAAGAATTACTGCCGGCAATATAGAGCGCTAACTGCTGCGTATTATCTCCGCCGCCGGACAATCCTGCTAGATTACCGAGACCATTTTGCTGCAGCATCGACGCTAAAGCTCCACCGGAAGAACTTGTACTGCTTTGTATGCGCATAAAGGCTGTACTGGTGTATACATCCGGCATATATGACTTTTGGGGATCCATTTTTTTACCAATAAGAACATAGGTAAAAACACCTATTGAAACTATACCCGTTAGCGCAACAATCAGCCATCTCCAGCGCCATAATACAGCAACTAAATCTAACAAAGATATTTCGTCAGAATTATTATTTATATCATGTTCCACTATAATCTCCTTAGAGCTTATTCGATCCTGTTAATTTTTAGAAAGTTCCAGCCTATGTATTTTTTGCATTTCAAATATATTATCGACCGCTATAGTTCTTTTCAATCCAGTTACGGTATTCGCCGGAACGGACATTTTCTATCCAAACGTTATTTTGCAAATACCAATCAACAGTATGTGCAAGACCTGTTTCAAAATCAAACATACGCTTCCAGCCCAGCTCTGTTTTAAGCTTTGTACAATCGATAGCATAGCGCCGGTCATGCCCGAGCCGATCGGTTACATGCGTTATGAGAGCCGTAATTTTTTCTTTATTTAGTCCTGTTTTTTCAGAAACAATATCGATTAGCTTATGTAACAGCTTGATATTTTCCCATTCATTTTCACCACCGATATTATAGGTTTCCCCTACCCGTCCCTTTTGCATAATAAGCTGTACTGCACGGTTATGATCTTCAACATGAATCCAGTCACGTATCTGCATCCCGTCGCCATAAACAGGTAGCGGCTTTCCATCCAGCATATTCAAAATCATCAGCGGAATGAGCTTTTCCGGGAACTGAAACGGTCCATAATTATTGGAACAATTAGACACGGTGATAGGCAACCCGTATGTATGAAAATACGCCTTTACCAAATGATCGCTTGACGCCTTACTTGCCGAATAAGGGGAACGGGGATCATACGGCGTAGTTTCTTGAAAATAGCCTTCCGCTCCAAGCGATCCGTACACTTCATCGGTACTTATATGGTGGAACAGCACATCATCCCGCATGGAACCATCGCTCTTTTGCCATGCCTTTTTTGCTGCCTCCAACAGTGTGAAAGTACCGAGTATGTTTGTCTGTAAAAAAACTTCCGGTCCCAAGATAGAACGGTCTACATGGCTTTCTGCCGCAAAGTGTACCACAGTATCGATGTTATATTTTCCAAAAATATTTGCGACAAGCTCTTTATCGCAAATATTACCATGAATAAAGACATATCGCGCATCGGCAGCGCTGCCACCGAATTCAGCTTCTATATCAGAAAGACTTGCCGCATTACCGGCATAAGTTAATGCATCAAGGTTTATAATACGTCCTGTAAATGTGGAATCTTTTTTTAATAAGGTACGGATAAAATTTGACCCGATAAAACCGGCTCCACCTGTGATAAGAATATTGTTAAAACTACGCACTTAGAGCAACTCCTTGAGATATAATGAAAGGCTTTAAAAATATACCACACTTATTTTCGAACACACTCTCTTATAACTATCTTGTTACAAAATCTAAAAATCTTTTTGCTAAAATATCATAGGTTTGATTCTTTAGGATGTAATCGCGCCCTCTTTTTCCCATTACTTCACGCTCTTCTTCGGACAAAGCAGCAAGTTTTAAAATACCGTCAGCAATAGCCTGTGGATTTTCCGGTTCAACAGTTATACCACATTGAGCCTCTGAAATAGGATCATTACCGGCACTGATAGCACTAATAATCGGTTTGGCAGCCATCATATAGTCCATTATTTTATTAGGACTAATACCAAACCGAAAAAGAGACTTTGCAACCAAGCCAATATACAAAATATCACATAAATTTAAAAAAGAAGGAATTTCTTGCTTTGAAACCGGGGAATAGAAAAATACATTCTGAATCATCTTATCTTTAGCGTATTTTTGCAAAGATTTCTTATCACGACCATCACCTAATAAAATAATAGTAAACCCCCTATTGTTTACTAATAGGGCGGAATCAAGCAAATATTGTAAGGCATTTGCCTGCCCGTGAGCTCCTGTAAAGCCAATGATAATTTTACCTTTTGCCTTTTCCTGGGCTATAAACGAAGACAACTCATTGTTACTCAATGCCTTTATATTTTCTTTATCCCAATCTTCCTTTGGTATTCCATTCGGAATAATAGCCAACTTCTTTAAGTTTAAGCCATGCTGATGCATATAGCTATGAACGCATGGCAACACAGAAATCACAGAATCAGCTTTTCTGTACGCAACATTTTCAGCTTTTTGCATTGCCATAATAAAAGGATGGTATTTAGAATAACCACCCAATTCAATCGGGGTTAGCGGCCATAAATCACGCACCTCATATACTAATTTTGCCTCTGCATATCGCGCAATTTTAATTGCAGGATAAATATCAAAATTATAGGTTGAGGAAGAAATAACAATATCGGGTTTATAGCGCTGAACGATATTTTTAGCCTTACGGTTCAATTTAGACACAAAAGTATAGATATTCAAAACACGTTGAAATATATTTCGGTATTGCGGTGTTTTTATCCACACATATTTAATACCATCAATAGAAACTTCTTGAAAATCATCCACTACATCTGGATTCTTTTTTCGTATATGAGTAAAAGAGGCTGCAATAATAGTAACGGCATACCCTTGTTTTATCCATTCTTTTGCAAAATAATAGGGACGAAACACCATTCCCATTTCTGGAGAACCTGCATAATGGCTTATAAATAGAATATTCATTCAAGTTCCATTAAAGGATATTACAGCTTAAATACTTTATCATCTTCAATGTGGACACTTTTTACCGCATTGCGTAAATCCACCACTAAGCTCGATTTTGCTACAATATGCTCAATATCAAAACATGAATGATTGGTTGTAAATACAACGCAATCTGCTTTAGATAATAGGGCATCAGTTAAATCCGTACCGACCCATTTTTTTCCGTGATCGTCAATACATTCAGGGATATACGGATCATGATACAGGACATTTGCTCTTTTTTTAGCACATTCCTCCATAACAAGTAAGGCAGGGCTTTCACGAGGGTCATCAATATCCGGCTTATATGCAACACCAAGGAATAGAATTGTTGCACCATTCATTGCTTTTTGCTTGCGATTAAGCGCATACATAATCTTATTCATCATTTTATGCGGCATCTGATTGTTGATATTGCCGGCAGTATTTATCATTGTTAAATCGAAATTAAAGCCTTTTGCAATATGCTCAAGATAGAACGGATCAAGCGGGATACAGTGTCCGCCGATACCGGGACCGGGATAAAAGGCCTGAAAACCGTAGGGTTTCGATTTTGCAGCGTCTATCACTTCCCAAATATTAATATCCATTTTACCCGCTAAAAGAGCCAGTTCATTGATAAGTGAAATATTGATAAGCCGATAGGTATTTTCAAGTATTTTAACCATTTCCGCCACGCGGGGACTTGAGACAGGATAGAGATGCTGAATCGCCTTGCTGTAGAGAGCAATCGCAATTTTCTGAGCATCTTCGCCTAAAGCACCAACTACTTTCGGCGTATTATCAGTCTTATAATCTTTATTCCCCGGATCAACCCGTTCGGGACTAAAACAAAGCCAAAAATCTTTACTTTCTTTTAAGCCTGATTCTTTTTCGATAATCGGCTTCATAAAATCTTCGGTGGTTGTCGGATAGGTAGTGCTTTCAAGCGAAATAAAAGTACCTGCTTTCATATTTTTGCCGATATCGATGCAAGATTGTTCGATAAACTTCATATCGGGTTTTTTAAAATGGTCGAGTGGTGTCGGAACGCAGATAATGACCGCATCGCATTCTTTAATTCGAGAAAAATCAGTTGTTGCAGAAAGCTTTGTTGTTTCTTTTACTACACGGCTTAAATCTTCATCTTTTATATCACCGATATAGTTTTTTCCAGTATTCACCAATTCTACTTTTTTAGAGCTTTTCTCAAAGCCTAAGACTTGTACATCTTTTTTTGCAAAAGATACAGCAAGCGGCAAGCCGACATAACCTAAACCGATAATACCGACAACTTCGGCATTGCTTTCGATTTTTCTGATGATTGTTTCAAAGTTTGACATAGCGAACTCCCTAAAAGTTTATTGTGCATGCTAAAACAAGCAATTTCAAGAATATATTTTCATCTATTCAAGAATTTCGTCTAAACGATCATTTTTATATTTAAAGGATATTTTTTCTTCTTTAACCATTTTTAACATTTCTTTTAATTCACATGAGGCCACCGCCGGGCTCGAGATTTTTGATAGAACCACACGGCAATGTATAGTTTTATAACTAAAATTCTTCTTAAAATACTTATATGAGTTTTTTAACTGAATACAAGCCTTCCGTAAATCTTTACCTTTTAGCTCTATCAAATACACATCCGTACTATTATCATCTACAGCAAAATCACATCGAGTACCTGAAGTAATCAAGCAACCGTCAACACGAATTTTGAGAAGGTTTCTGCCGGAGTTATTGTGCATTACAAATTTTCGCTTGTTCTCCTGACATACCAATATTTTATCATTACCATAGTATTCACAACACTCATCAGGTATTTTTTTCATCAGTCCTTTCATAATCGGCATCCAATAGTTTAGTATACACTTCATTAATCTCAGAAGAATATAAATCAATCTCAGCAGGATCGATTTGATATAAATCGTTTCGTTTTATATCAATAATGCTTCCTTTTTTTATTGCATAAGCGGCAACGTCATCATACTGGATTTGATACGGCAAAGCAATAATATTTTTTACATCAACACCTCTTTTCTGCAGTGTTCCTGCATAAATACAATTATTGAAAGTTTCAAGCACATAGGGACTATGGGTAGTAACAAGTAACTTGTTGTTTGTATTTTTATTCAAACATTTCAATAGATGAAAAACTACATCCTTTTGAGAGTTAGGGAACAAATTTTGTTCAGGCTCTTCCACAATATTAAAAAAATAGAGAGGCATTACTCCCTCAAAATATTTTTTTACTGTAGAAGCCAGTTTATCATCACCGGATTGCTTTTTTTTATTAGGAGGTAAGCTAATACCGGCCGCTGTAAGTATAGCCATTAAACCGGCGGGTATTAAAAAAGAACTAGACAAAACAACTCCTAAAAAAGAAGCTGCTACTCCCATAACACTTAACAACTTATTATATTTTGCAATTACATTTTCCTGTAATTCAACAGGCATTTTTCGTTTTGAATCAAAATCAGGTTTATCAATACAACCGGAAAGATATGTACTTACGAGAGACAATAATGACGATGACTGAAAGCCGCTTGCAGATTCTGTCAAGTTAATTTTGTATTTTGCATTATTGTCCATAATAAAAAATTCTTTTTTGTCTTTATTATATTGCAAAAAAATATTTTTAATGGGCAACTTAAATTTCATACCGTCAAGATTCCTTCCGGCTTTAAGGCTTTCTTCAAGAAAAGTATGTAAAGCGGGAGCAATACCTGATATTGTTTCAGGAGACTCAACCGAAGAAATAAAACTTCTTTCCGAAGGTATATATATAATCTTAGGCATTTCATAAATAGAATCTTCCGTTTTTTTGTTTTCTAAAGTTAAATTCTTCCCTCGGATAGTAAAATGACAATATTGACCTATATAATCTATTTCCGTTTTATCTGAAAAATAGGATAAAATATTATGGTAGTTAAACAACTCTTTAAAAAAACTACTTGTCCGTACAGTATTTTCTGAAAGTATTTTTGAAGGTAAATCCCGCCGTAAAAGAGCCTTTTCCAGCCACTCAAAAGAAGAAACCAATTTTGCAACGGAACTCTTACCTGCACCTTGATGTCCTACAAACAAAGTGAGCTTTTTAATATCAAAAAAATTATCTTTCTGAAAACCTGAATGAATAGGTCCAAAATCTTTTATCCTGATTTTACTCATACTTATTCTTGTAACACCTCTATGATTTTTTCTGCCGTATGCCCATCACCATAAAGTTGCGGGTAATCTTTCGGAGTACGAATATTCCGGATCGAAGATACGATTCTTTTAGTATCAGCGCCGGTAAGCGTATTCCAGCCGGAAGTTACAAGTTCAACCCATTCAGTGGTGTCACGCATGGTGATGCACGGTTTTTGAAAGAAAAATGCCTCTTTTTGTACACCACCTGAGTCCGTAAGCACGGCAGTACAAGCTTCTTCATATTTAAGCATTTCCAAATAACCGACAGGTTCTATAAGCGTAACGTGGCTTCCAAAATGCAATCCATGTTCCGCCAGTATTTTCTTTGTACGGGGATGCACGGGGAAAACGAACCGCTTTTCAGAAAGTGAATTAACAGCATCTACAATATTTTTTAACCGTACCGGATTGTCAGTATTTTCTGCCCTGTGAATGGTCAACAATATAAAATTACTCGGTGTTTGCAACGGACTACTTTTCTGACGGTAATAAAGCGAGGCATCATACATAATATCACCCGTTTTACACACTACCTTATTGTCTGATGAAGGTACACCATCAGCAGAAACAATTCCCTCTTTTTTGAGGTTTTCTATAGCTGTCTCTGTCGGGCAAAAAAGCCATGTCGAAAGGTGATCGGTAAGACGACGGTTTTGTTCTTCAGGCATCGTCATCATAAAAGAACGCAAACCAGCTTCCACATGAGCTACCGGAATATGCAGCTTACTTGCGGCTAAAGCGCCTGCTAATGTAGAATTGGTGTCACCGTATACAAGCACGGCATCAGGTTTTAGTCCTAAAAGCAATTCTTCAATCTTTTCAAGCATAAGACCGGTCATTTTACCGTGAGAACCGGAACCTATATGCAAATTATAATCGGGCTGCGGAATATCCATTTCGGTAAAAAATATATCACTCATATTTTGATCATAATGCTGACCGGTATGAACGATTGTTTCTCTTACACCAAGTTGAGGATTATTTTTAATATAACGACTTAATACCGCCGCTTTAATAAATTGCGGACGAGCGCCTATAATTGTAAGAATGTGCATAAAAGTATTCCTTATATTTTATAACCTAAAATATGCTTTATTTTGGGCTTTATATAATCGGCAAATTATATAGAATATTTAGCCGTTTAAATATATTACCAACCTATAATATTATTCATATTTTACATTACCAATCAAATCTTTATAAGAAAGAAATTTATAATTATTTTCAGTACAATAATTTATAAACCATTCATAAAAAGCTTTATCAATCGGATAAGTTTTATTATTGTACATATAATCATGGAATAAAAAGGTAAAATACCTTATATTTTTGTTCTCTGCCGCCTTCAAAGTCTCCATTGCAATTGTTTTTGCTTTTTCAAGATCATTATGAATAATATAACCGTCCATAATATGTAATGGAAATTCTCTCATCTTTCCTATTTGATAATCCGATTTTAATTCTATTCTCTCCTTATTAAATTCCGATGTATCAAAAATATAACCTATTTTTTCCATTTTAGAAAATGTTTGATCATCATATCGGACATAGTGAGTTCTAATGCCAAATGAGGAAAGGCCTGAAATCTTTTTAAAATCATTGAACTCTTTTTTCATCTTTTCAATATCGGAAATTTCAATACCGTGAACTCCTGCATCAAAACCGTTCTCTAAGACATACTTAATCCAGTGCTCTGCCTTTTCTTTTTTATAAGAGAGACCAAGTATATTATCCATACCGAAAAAAAATGTAGATTTTACACCGTGCTGTTTATCAAACTCTATAATTTCAGGAATTCTATTTAAACGCTTATCAAAAATAGAAATCAACCGATACCAAAAAGAAGAAAAGCTAATTTGTCTCTTACAAAGCTGAATAAAACTTCTTACCCATAATTTAGGAAAAATTAAATCCCGCAAAAAATGGTCTGAAGGATAAAGATGATCAACATCATGTGAAATGATTATCTGCATAGATATTTTCCGAATGTATAACTTACCCTAACAATATTCCTCTATATGCATTAGTAAGTTTAATTTTTTCTTTTTCCCAGCATAATTCTTTTGCGACTGTCTCTAGATTTAATTTAAAAATACTATATAACTTTTTATCATCTTTCAACTTTAATATAGAATATCGTAAATCATCTGGAGAGTCAGAATTACATACTAATCCAATATTATACTTTTCAATCATTCTTTTTATTTCAGGAAAATCAACACCAATAATTGGAGTGTGGGCCTGAACATTTTGAAAAAATTTATTTGGTAATGAATAATAATAACTTAAACAGATATTGTTAATAGCAACTATACCAGCATCACTTGCCCCTACATACTTCCAAAGCTCAGTTTGATCAACTGCTTCATGAAAAAAGACCTTTGTACTCAGTTGAAGATCTTCAACCATTTCAAATAAATTATTTATATAGTCTTGCCTACCAAAACCTAAAATAATAACCTTAACATCATCTAAACTTTTAACAGCTTCAATAATGGTTTCGATACCTCTACCATTCATTATAGCCCCGTGATACATTACAATAAAATCGGAAGGTTTAATATCATATTTCAAATAAAACATTTCACGATATTCTCGAATTACATTCTTATCCACTTCAACATAATCTTGTACATTACGAACTACTATCGGACGTTCTTTTAACTTATAGATTCGCATCACTTCATCAGCAATAGTATCATTTACCATAATTGAGAATACAGACTTTTTTATCAAAAAGTTTTCCATCATTTTTACACAAAAAAAATCAAACTTACTCCTACTACTATTCCTGCCTAGTTCAAATTCATGAGAATCATACACAAGATAAGGCTTACTCTTTTTAGGTAAAAATAATGTAGATATCCATGCAATTGTCAATGCAGATATATCATAACAACTGATGACTTCAGCACTCAATCGTCTTATATTCATTGCTAATCTAAAAAAATTAGGCAATCGGGCAAAGACCCCTCCTGAAAATCTCATAGGATACGTATATATTGTACTACCATCTATTTCTGTTTTACATTCCTTATCACCTAATTCAACAACAGCTGTATTGGCAGCACCAATCAGATCTTTCACAACCTCTATTTCTCTACGAGATCGTGCTTCGATACGATAAGGACACAACATTAATTTTAGAAACTTCATAGTTTAATTCCTTATGTTATGCAGAATTTTTGTGCCGTATATATGGATACCGTTACATACTTCATCCGGTACATTAGGGGCAATTTCAAAAACTGTATATCCGGCGTTTACCAGCGAAAGACATTCGCTATAAAATATCCTGTCATCCTTAGCTGTGTGGACAGATATTACATGGCAAACTTTCATATAGTATCCTTCATATTATCGATCAACATCATAAAATTATTGCTCGACAGACCATGACCGATAAATGCTAAATTTCTCATACAGAGTCAGATCAGCCTTGCCTTCTATAGCAGCTGTGATATAATTAGTGTAGTATTTAAAACAAAAATTATTCTCTATTGATAAATACATACCCCATACAAAAAAAACAGCAGCCATTATAAATATAATTCCACGGTTTATATATGTTAGAGAAAATAGTTCTGTTAGCACAATAATAAAAAAGAAGTTATAAAACAGCCTAATTCGAGAAATAGGCCCCATATAAAGCGTAACAAAATAAACAATAAAAAACACTACTGATGCAGCAAACAAATGTTGACCACATTTTGACTTACCTTCAATGTCCTTACGAAATACCAGTATTAAAATAAAAAACAGAAAATGTACAATATTGCCAATTGCCAAAGGATTAGTTTGTTGTAAACGTATTGTCAATTCAAGATATGCAACAAGCTTTGCAATAAATATATTATTACCATAGCCATTTATGAATCTAAAAACAATCAACAACATCTGTGGAGTAAAAAAGGCATAAACAACCACCACCAATACGAACAGCCAAAAACTAGACAGTTTAATATCTCTCACAAAATACAACGGAACTACAACCAAAGAAGTTCTATGAAATAACGAGGCAAGCAATACAAGAAGTAAAAATGGAGCAAACTTACGGGTAATAAGATATTCAAAGCTTTTAAAAACAATTGCAAGCGCTATTGAAAATCTAATTATTGTTTCAACATACAAATACATACCATTTGTTGTATAAAAAATAAACAATAATAAAAAAACATTTCTTGCATCGCCATACGCATATTTTGATAAAGAAAATTTATAAAAACAATGAGAGATAATAATCAATGAAAAAACCTTCATTATTATCAACGTCATCATAAAATTACAGCCTATTACTTTTAGTGACAACAGACACAAACTAAAACCCAGTTCAAACCCTACATCTTTCGACTCCTCTAGCCAATTATGCCACGTCACCTTCTCAAAAAACATCTCATAATTCGGCCAATCACTTCCATTTAGGTAAACACAACAATATATCACAATAGCAGATAGCAAAACCAATCTATAAATATTTCTTTTTACATTGAGCTTCATTCCTTTTTCTACAACCGCTGCTACAAACGCCAACGCAGGCGGAATAAAATAGGGGAAAATCACACTAATACCCTCTATTTTGCTTTAGATGAGGCTTCCGTAACATTCGTATAAAATGCCTAATATAGGTAGCACAAAAAAACAACACTTTAGAATTACCTATAAATTTAAACTTTTCATCAGGATTAAAAGGAAATTGCAGCAAATCTTTATGATTAGTATTTAAGAAATATAAATGAATACAATGCTGCTTTCTATCTTTATGCTTAATCCTAACCCAATCATCGATAATAGCATGGGAATTAAATATATTCAGCAAAGTAATACCTGCCGCAGCATAAATATTTTGGAAATATCCGCATAGACGTCCGCATTGATCTTCAATTCCAAATAAATCATACACATAGTCTGGGGAAACATTATCATTTCTCATTGATTTTAAATAGTTTTCTACCTCAAGTTTAGAGTCCATAGAAATTTTACGTTCTTTTGTTGTAAAATAGGCTGATGTTGCACACCATGTAGGTAATAAATTAACTAAAGAACTTTTCCCAAGATGATCTATAATATTCCCATTTATGGTAGCAGCTTCACCGAATGTTTTCTTATAGGTATAAGCCATTGCAATATCATCCCTATAATAGTATTTACCGATAACATTATACACTGCATTAATAAAAGCTTCATCCGGCACCAAATCAGGAATTTCTCTATGAGGTGTTTTTAAGTGGCTACAGATTTGCCGTGAAATACGCAAATCATCAGTAGTTTCCGTAAAGTACTTATGCACGAAAATATATGACGATAACTCTTCAATATTTTTTAAAAGAAACGAGAAAACCACGCGAGAATCCCAACCACTGGTTAAAGGACAGACAATCTTATAATATTTTGCATATTCTTTGACGATATTATCAATTAAATCCACCTGACGTTTCAAAACGTCATGAGGATTCTCAAAATACTGTAATTCACCATAGGGGTAATACCTAGTAGTTGTTCTATTTGTTATATTGATATAGTGATCTGCGAGTACTGTTTTTACTCTTTTATAAATAGTTATATCATTTGGCATAGCTGCCACAAAGTCAGAGCTCATTCGAATGCGAAGAGTTCTATTGTCTATAGGCAAAGCTAAGGTAGCTGCAACAACATGGTCAAATGACGAAAGGCATATTTCATCAAGAGCATAATTTATCTGCATACAAGCGGTAGCATCAGAAAAGGCATAAAAATTATTATTGAGAGATATAAAGATAACATAGTTTCCGGCAAACCGTGCCGCTACTTTTATAATATCGGTAATAATGTTAGAAGATCGTAATAAGAACTCAGGTATATCACATCGCTCTATCTCCCCAAAAGAGTCAACACATAATCCGACGATATACACAAAGCCATGAGCATTTTGAAAGGTTAAAACTTCGGTTTTTTTGCTATAACTAAGATAAAGACCATATTTTTCAATATAAATAAATTGTGACAAGTCCTTATGTTTTTTAGTATGTAGCACATACGTAAAAACGGCATTATCAAGTGAAATATCAAATTCTTTCATAGATTTATACTCCCTATAACGCAGATACAGAGGTTATTGTTTTAAATAAATTATCCCAAAGAGAGAACAGAGTTTCATTTGAGAACATCTTTGTCAGAATAGTATCATTTTGCTTAGCCTCTGATTCAGGAAAGCCAACAAATGAGCTAAAAGACATAGATTCAATATCGTCTGTCAAGAAAAATTTTAAACCATATTCATTAAAATCCTCTTCGGTTGATATACCAGAACGGATAAAGACTTTTTTTCCATATTTTAACATTACCAGTAGGTTCCCCCACGCCTGTTGTCTTCGATGGTTACAAACCATAATATCAACATTCGATAAAAATTGTTGATACGTCTTTAAGTCCATCATCTCAGCGATAGGGATATATTTATCTCCAAAATAAGTCTTCCCTATCCGATTTATATTATCAACATAACCGGCAGGACAATCCCCATAAGAAAGTATTACATACACTTTAATGTTTTCATCTTTAAAACGCGACAGCAATCGCAATGCATCTATATGCTCATTTGAAGGATCCCGCGAATTACCTACGAGAATAGAAACATAATCTTGAGGTGCGTGTGCAGGAAATTCAAAAAACGCTCGCGGATAAGTGGTATATATATTTTTAGCACCTGTATTATAATATTTTTTTATGAGTTCAAACTCGGAATGATCAGTACTCACATAACCAAATCGTTTTATTGTAAAAGCCCGCAAAAACTCATAAATTTTATATTTACCTTTTTTGACTTCAGTATGCCAGTATAAATCACCGCCCCATACTTTCCAAACGACCCTATCGAGTTTCCACCATACGCAAGCACAAGCGAGATACAAATAGGGGTGAGAATAATTATGAATAATAACAGCATCATGTTTCTTTAAACACAAAAATATTTTTAGTATTGATAAAAAATCAAAGGTATCCTTAGAATCATCACTACAGAAAGACTTATTTTCCGTATTTTCACCATAGGATAAAAATAAAAACTTATGCTCATCTGAGAAGTTTTTTTTATTAAGACGCATAAAAGAAAGAAATTGATCTGCATAATTCCCTTGCGGCAAAAAATGATAAATCACACTAGCGCCTCACTATCTTATTAACTAAAGAATTTTCAAACACCAACAATAAAACAAACGTTATGACCGTAAACACAGCTCCTGTAATTAAAAACACTACAATGGCAGGAAACGATAAAAACCGAATTAAAAGTAACGAAACTATAATTGGCAAAATGAATACACCCACCGTTTTTAGAAAGTTATTATAATAGCGTATAAACGGTATTCCTAATAATTTATTTGAATACATATACCAACCTGGATATGTTAAAACAAGTTGAGATAGTAACAAGGCAAAAGTAACAACCAAAATAGAATATTGCGCACCAATCCATAATACTAAAGGCGTAAAGCACACTACAATAATATTCCACCACATATCTATATCTGTTCTTCCTTTTGCAATACACACCATCCCGATTGTGTCTCCATACTGACGTATAAAATAGTAAATTGCCAATACATGAATAAGAGGCACACATACCAGATATTTTTCACCATAATAAAAAGCGACAAAAGGCTCTGCTAATGCAAATACGCCAAGATAGACAAAACCGTTCAAATACGAAACAATTTTTTGCACAGAAAAAAAACTTCGGTTCATCTGTTCGGAATCATCTTGCATTTTAGAAAAAATAGGCGTTGCAACCTTTGATGCAATAGGCGCCACAAGGGCGGAAGGCTTTGTCACTAAATCTTTCGCTAAATTATAAATACCAAGACCTTCAGCCCCAAGCAGTTTCCCTATAATCAAAACATCAAAACTACCGGTAAAATAATTTATAACCTGTGATACGGTATGATATCCCCCTATTTTCAAAGAAGAGAGTGTTTCGGACAACTTAAAATGCAATTTTATTGGAACAATTTTTACCCCCACAAAAAAATAAATAATATTGCCAACAGTATATCGAGCCAGATTAGAAAATACTAACGCATAAACACCCCAGCCGGTATAAGCAAAATAAAGAGCCGCACATAACCCCATTAAAGCAGATATGATATCGACAACTGCAATTGCTCTAAAATACAATTCTTTTTGCAAGAGCGTCTTTTGCTGCCGTCCGATCGAAGAAAACGGAATAGCCAAACACATCAAAGGAATTAATTTTAATAGCGCAATTTCATGATAAAACGATGCGATAAGCGGCGAAATTAAGCAGATCACTACATAAATAATAATACCGGCAAACATATTTAACCAATATAAGCTGCTATATTGGTTTTGCGACATATCTTGTTTATGCAGAATAGCAACGGTGATGCCAAAGTCCATAAAAATATCGGCGAAACCTTTTACAACCATCACGAGCGCCATCAAGCCAAAGTCGCTCTTATCAAGCAAACGCACTAAAACGGCAGTTGAAACCATCTGCGTTATTACAAGAGTAATAGTCGAAAGGGTTATCCATTGGACACCACTGTAGACTTGTTTATTTAAGCTCGACAAATATTACTCCTTCATCGCAGCAACAATATACCTTTTAACCAATGAAGCTATATATTGCATATCCGCAATCGTATACCGCTGATCAATCGGAAGCAACAGTAAATGTGATGAACATTCATATTCGAAGGTACCGGTGAAATGCTCATTTAAAAGCTCTTTCCATAGTCTTGGCACATATACTTTATTTTTAATCATAGCAGCACTTATATCCTCTGCTAATAATAACGGATACCAGCAAGCCGCGGTATTTTTTCCAAGTTCACTACATTTTAATCTATTATATTGTTGGAGGAATGTATGAAGTGCTGCATAGTTTTGCATTCGCGTCGTTTTTACATATTTATAATTTACGGACAATAACAAACGGCGTGTAAAAAGAGACATCTCAAGATACTCATCGGCAAAAGAAGCTATAGCCGCTTGATAATCCATATACGCAGCATTTGTTCCACACTCAATAGCTTTTATTAAAAAATTTATTCTTGAATATGAAGTATCTTTTTGTAGATTGGCAAGCGGTCTCAAACAGGAAGCAACTAAAGCGCCTCCATCAGATACTCCAACAAATTTTCTATAAGAATATACATTATACACTCCATCTTTTAAAACAGGAGGGCAAAATAAAGCTTGTGTATTATCGATGATAATATTTTTATATTGCCGTATATACTCAGCGATATACGAATCCAATATTCCAAAATAATTTACAACTAAAATACATTCATTTTCTTTAAGAGATAAAGATGGACATCGCAAATCTTCTGCTATATAATATTTTTTATATGGTATCCCCAATCTCTCTACAACATCAACGACTGTTTTACAAATATAGTGCGGAACATATACTTTTTCTGGCTTCATCATTTGTAGCGCATAATATATGGCAGCCCGTCCACTATTCAATGCTAAAATATTATCAGACTTGACACCGTTCCATAGAGATGCTAAATCACTATGCAGCGGCGTTAATTCCAATGGTAAATATCCACCGTATTCCCGCATTATATTTCCTAGTCCACACCAAAAATACTTTGATCAATAGCTTCAGAATCAAACCCAAAAATCGTATACCCATAGCGCCCAGAATTATCCTTTATGTTATCTGGAAATTCATCAAGAATAACTGCATCTCTAATCACAGCACCACTATGCCGCATTTTATAATCACACATTCTCTTAAAATCATTTTTAGATACAATAAATCGGATAAGGGCGTGTTTATAATGAGGTTTAATCGAAAAATCAGGAGTTTTACCAACACTAATATCTATCACCATTTTCATAAAATCATATCCAGTCGATAAAGGCACCAAATCTGAGCCAATACAGGCACCTCCCATACGGGATCCTATCTCAATGATTTTAACATTACCATTTTTATCTACTTTAACTTCAGAATGGGATGCACTGTACTGTATTTGCAGACTTGTAAGAGCCTTACAAATTATATTTTTAATCTTATTAAGCATTAGCTCACTTACTATTGCAGGTTCTTTATGGGCATATTCAATATACTGAGAACCTGTTGTAAATTTTTCCGTTAATGCCAAAAAAGTGTGTTGCCCTTTATAAGAAATAAACTCAACGCTATATTCTTTACCTTCAACAAATTCTTCCACAAGAGCTTTTTTTTCAAAAGATTCTTCACAAGCGAACACAACAGCATTTTCAAGATCAGCACTACATAAAACCTTTGTAATACCTCTACTACCGGATCGGTCGGTCGGCTTCACCAAAACAGGAAATTCGAGCGGCAATACCGTTAAGTCTGTTGTTTGATCAACAAGAAAGCTTTTAGGGGAAGGATCACCATTCCGCTCAAAAGCCTTACGCATTTCGTGCTTATTGGTAGATAATAATACACATTCAGCAGAATTACATACCAAGCCTAAGTTCTGTGCAAGATAATTAACCGTAATATTTGCGACTTCAGACGCAATAGAACACACGCCACTTGGTTTTATTTTTTTACAAATTGCTAAAATTTCATCCTTATTAACAATGCTAATCGGATAAAAATAGTCCGCTATAGTTTTCCCAACAGCACCATCTTCCCACGCAAACACATGCGTTTCATATCCTAAGTCTTTTGCTTTTTTTATAAGCTGTGCTTGAAAATCATTTGCACCAATAATAACCAATTTCTCTTTCATATCAACCGCCTTGAATTTAGTACAATCTAACACCACACCCAGAAAACTCGTTATCCAGTTTTAAGCAACTATCTTCATATCAAATAATTTTTACATAAATCATTATATTTCAGCCAGTTATACTTCAACCATCCTCCTCAAAATTACCGCATCAAATTTACTTCGAATAAAACTCAAAGACACAATCACAAACATAATCAACCTCAGCGCTTGTTAAACCATAATACATTGGCAATCGTAGTAAACGCTCACTTTCTTTTGTCGTATATACATCTTCACCACTAAACATACCGTACTTTAATCCTGCGGGTGCCGAATGTAAAGGCACATAATGAAACACAGAACCGATATTTTTTGATTTTAAAAATGCGATTAGATCGGTTCGCTCCTCTATGTCTTTGGCTTTTACATAAAACATATGAGCATTGTGTATACAATCAGCCGGTACAACAGGTAATTCAATCAAACCGTTATCTTGCAAAGGTTTGAGCTTAGTATAATAGATATTCCAATTTGCAAGCCGGTTATTGTTTATTTCTTCCGCAACTTCAAGCTGTCCCCATAAATACGCAGCATTCAGCTCACTCGGCAAAAAAGATGAACCGTATTCTACCCAAGTATATTTATCTACTTGCCCGCGCCAAAACTGACTACGGTTGGTACCCTTTTCACGGATTATTTCAGCTTTTTCAATGTACTTAGGATTGTTTATTACAATAGCCCCACCTTCCCCCATACTATAATTTTTTGTTTCGTGAAAGCTGTAACACCCAAAATTGCTTATTGTCCCTAAAGGTTTATCTTTATAAGCAGACATCACACCCTGTGCAGCATCTTCTACCACAAAAAGACTATATTTTTTTGCAATAGCTGTAATTTTATCCATTTCGCATGAAACACCAGCATAATGGACAGGTACGATGGCTTTTGTTTTCTCAGTAATAGCTGCCTCAATTTTAGTTTCATCAATATTCATTGTATCAGGGCGAATATCAACAAAAACAATTTTAGCACCTCGCTGTACAAAAGCATTGGCCGTCGAGCAAAAAGTATAGGAAGGCATAATCACTTCGTCACCGGGTTGAATATCACATAAAATTGCGGCCATCTCCAATGCTGTTGTCCCCGATGTGGTAAGCAAAACCCTTGGAGCTTTAATTTTCTGTTCAAACCATTGAGAACAGAGCTTAGTGAACTCTCCATCGCCGCATATTTTCCTATTAGCGATAGCTTTTTTTATATAATCTACTGATTTCTCAACATAGGGAGGTACATTAAAACTAATCATAACATTATTCTCCTGTTAAAATAAATTCATATAAGCCTAATTTGCTGTTTCGGCAAGGTATTTTAGATACTCGCCATATTCGTTGTTATATAAATCGGCAAGACTGAATAACTGCGATGCCGTAATCCAGCCTCGCCGATAAGCAATTTCTTCAACGCATGACACATACAAACCTTGTCTCTTTTGTATGGTAGCAATAAAATTAGCGGCATTTAATAGACCATCAAAGGTACCCGTATCAAGCCAAGCCAACCCGCGCCCAAGTTTTTCTACCCTTAGTTTTTTAGCAGCTAAATAAGCAGTATTAACAGACGTTATTTCTATCTCACCCCGAAGTGAAGGCTTTACATTTTTCGCAATTTCAATCACATCATTGTCATAAAAATATAATCCCGGTACCGCATAATTTGACTTAGGCTGCTTGGGCTTCTCTTCGATTGAAATTGCTTTTCCACTCTCATCAAACTCAACTATTCCATAAGAATAAGGATCACGCACATAATAGCCAAAAATCATAGCCCCGGAATCTTGAGAGACGACAGAAGCAGCGTTCACGAGAGTGCTTCCAAAACCTTGTCCGTAAAAAACATTATCACCTAAAACTAATGCGCAAGAGTCATTATCGATAAATTTTTCTCCAACAATGAAAGCATCAGCAAGACCGCGGGGACTCTCCTGTACAGCATACTCAAACTGCATACCAAGCCAGCTGCCATCACCAAGTAATTCTTTAAATAGATGTATATCCCGCGGCGTCGATATAATAAGAATCTCGCGGATACGCGCCAACATAAGCGTAGACAACGGATAGTATATCATGGGCTTATCATAAAGCGGCAATATCTGTTTTGAGATAGATCTTGTCAACGGGTTTAATCGAGTACCACTACCGCCTGCTAAAATAATTCCTTTCATTCTCCCCCTCTACTCCTTCTCCCCCGCCTCATTCACCGTGCCATGCATCCGTGCAGGGTTACCATAAACAAGCGCATACGGCGGAACATCCTTCGTCACCACACTGCCTGCACCGATTAACGCATATTCGCCAACGGTTACCCCGCAGACAATCGTAGCATTTGCACCGATGGATGCACCTTTTTTGATCAAAGTTTGTTTGTATTCGTGTTTGCGTTCAATAAAGGCACGAGGATTTATGACATTGGTAAACACACAGGAGGGGCCGCAGAACACATCATCTTCTATTACAACATCATCGTATAGCGAAACATTATTTT
The DNA here is from genome assembly GCF_017161265.1 of Treponema medium. NCBI lineage: Bacteria > Pseudomonadati > Spirochaetota > Spirochaetia > Treponematales > Treponemataceae > Treponema > Treponema medium. The sequence goes on from NZ_CP031393.1 coordinate 326,652, forward strand.
GAATCTTTACACCATTACCGATAATTGCCTTACCCCCAATATTGACATTTTGCCCGATCGAACACTTTTTACCAACCTTAGCGCCGCTCATAATATGCGTGAAATGCCAAACTTTGGTACCCTCACCTATCTCCGCACCTTCATCAACATAACTTGATTCGTGCACAAAATAATTCTTTTCCATTAATCTTTAATATTCCTTACTCAATAAAAAATCAGCAATGTAAAAATGCCTCACACCTTCTACATTTTCTTGCCAAAACTCATCCATGGTTACGACAAATTTAGGATATTGATCGCGGATTTCCAAAAGAGGAGAAAACTCACGGCTGACGGTCTCTTGACTTTCTAATTTATATGCAACTTGGATATAGAGCTTTGCGCCGTGTTTTCCTGCAATAAAATCAATCTCTTTTGCACCGAGCTTACCGATATATACATTATATCGCCTACGCTTTAATTCCAAAAAAACGATATTTTCCAATATGCCGGAAATTTTTTGATCGGTATATCCTAAAATAGCATACAAGAGCGATACATCACTTAAATAAAATTTCTCCTGTGTTTTGAGCAGCTCTTTTCCCTTTATGTCATAACGGGAAGTCCGATACAAAACAAATGCCGCTTCAAGCGCATTCAAGTAATTATATATTGTATTCACATCAAGCTTACGCTTCTGATTTTTAAAATAGTCAGCAACATTTTTACCGGAAAAGCTATTGCCGATATTATCAAAGGTATATTTTACCACCCGCTCCAGCAGTTCAATATCACGAATATTAAACCGTTGGATAGTATCGCGGAGCAGTACCGAAGCGTAAATGTCTGCCACAATCTTATACGCTTCCTGCTCTCCGTAATCCGCGGTATGGATAACTGGGAAACCGCCTTTCCGCAAATAGGCGAAAAAAGCGTCCCGCTGCGTTACATCCCGCTGTGGAAAATAACAGTTTTGAAACTGCAAATATTCCGCAAATGACAACGTATATATCGGAATTTCAATATACCGACCGGCAAGATAGGTCGCCAATTCCGAGGATAAAAGCCGTGCATTGGAACCGGTAATATAAATATCCGCATCAAAGTCTACAAGACAGGAATTGAGACACTTTTCCCAGCCCTCTACTTCTTGAATCTCATCAAACAACAAATAAACACGCTGTTTCGGCTGAACCCGTTCAACAATATACCGGTACAAATCCTCAGCGGTTTTAAGCGTAGAAAAGGCAAAGCTTTCAAAATTGATAAAAATAATATGCGCCGCTTCGGCACCTTGAGCAATAAGCTCATCGCGCAGTAAAGATAAAATGCTGGACTTTCCACAGCGGCGCACCCCCGATAAGACCTTTATAAAAGGCTTTCCGATAAAAGGAGACATCTCCTGCAGATAATCCAATCGTCTAACTGTATTTTTTGCGCTTACATCCATAATTCCCTCAATTATTGAAATAAATTTAAAGATATAAGCATAAGAAGTCAATACAGAAACAAGTTTTTATAGCCATAGCTATAAAACTCAGAAAAAAAACAGTATTTTTATAGGTATAAGCATAAAAGTATTATATCTTTTTCTTCGGTTAAACGCATTATTCTTCAAAGCAATCTGATGCAAGCAGTGCGGCATCTTTTTTTAAAGAATCGCTCTACCGCTTATAAAACGCCTTTATTGCGTCGCAGGTATAGGTAATTTCATCTTGAGTCAGCTCAGGATACATCGGTAGAGCAAGTACGGAAGCACAGAGTTTTTCTGCAACAGGGAAATCACCTTTCTTGTAGCCGAGATACTTAAAGCACTCCTGCTCATGCAAACACTTGGGGTAATACACCGTTGTACCTATACCTTTTTCGGCGAGATATGCTTGCAGTTCATCTCGTTTCTCGGCAAGGATATTGAACACATAGTACACTTCTTTTCCTTTCGTTTTTACGACAGGGAGTTTCACCTGTCCGATATCTTTTAACAAAGTCCGATATTGAGCTGCATGTGCCGCTCGCTTTGCAATAGCCTCATCAATATGTTTGAGTTTAACATTCAAAACGGCAGCCTGCAAACTGTCAAGCCGAGAGTTATAGCCGATATAGTCATGGTGGTACTTTTTTGTTGCTCCGTGGACACGCAAACTTTTCGCTTGTAAATAATATTCTTCACTATTCGTGACTATCATACCGCCGTCACCATAGCCGCCGAGTGTCTTGGTCGGAAAAAATGAATAAATCCCCATATCACCGATAGTCCCGGACTGATGCAAAGCGCCGCTATACACATCCTGCATACCAAAGGCTTCTGCGGCATCTTCCAACACTCGGAGATTATGCTTTTTTGCAAGCGTCATGCAAGCTTCCATATCTGCCGTCTGCAAAAACAAATGCACGGGCAATAGTCCGACCGTATTTTTTGTTATACGTTTTTCCACGTCCCGCATATCCATACAAAAGGTATCTTCATCAATGTCGCAAAAGACAGGCTTACCGCCTAAGCGGGCAATACAGGAGGTTGACGCAAAAAATGTAAAAGCAGGGGTTATAACCTCTGCACCGTCTTTAAACCCGAGGATATCGGAAGCAATCACCAGCGCATCACTGCCGTTAGCAACGCCGACCGCATATTTTGCACCGGTATACTGTTTTATTCCTTCTTCTAAATCTGCAACGGCTTTCCCCAAAATAAAGTCACCCGTTTCAAGCACGGAGGATAAAGCAGTATCAAATTCATTTTTCAGATTCTTATATTCTCTCGTTGCCGTATAAAAAGGTACATCCATTATTTTTCTCTCCTCATTAATTAAAAATCCCCTTCATTTCCAGCGTTGAAAAATCGCAGGGCAGCGTTACCGGCAATCCGGTTTTTTGGGATTTATAAATAGCCAAGATAATCTCTAAGGCTTTCTTACCTTTTTCACCCGAAACAAGCGGTTCACGATTATGCTCGATTGCATCGATAACATCTCTAAAAAGAGCCGTATGCCCAAAGCCGTACACCGTCGGTGGGTCTTTTTCATTGGGATTGAGCACCTTCTCTTCCGTATCGCCAACCTGTTCCGCATCGGCAAAACGCCATGTTTCCATTTTATTAACAGCAAGCCCGCCAATCACAACAGACCCCTCGGAACCGAATAAACTCAATGTTTCGTTTAAATTTTTCGGATATACATCGGCAGTTCCTTCTATTATACCGACAGCACCAGAGGCAAATTCTACAATAGCGCAGCCAAAATCCTCCGCATCAATCGGACGGATAAACCGGCGAGTTTGCGCCTGCACACGGACGGCATCTTCGCCCATCATCCACTGCAAAAGGTCTATCCCGTGCGTACACTGGTTCATCAAGGTACCGCCGTCCTGCTCCCAAGTACCGCGCCACTTTGCCTGATCATAATAACTTTTATTCCGATTCCAACGCACTTGGATCATTCCGTGTAACATTTTACCGAAACGGCCTTTTTGATATGCTTCACGAGCTTTTACAACCGGTGCATTAAAGCGGTTCTGAAAGCACACTGCCAATGTTTTACCGTACTGCTTTGCTGTATCGATCATCTGCTGTGCATCAGCCGTAGAAAGAGCCATCGGCTTTTCGCAGATTACATGCGAGCCATTTTGCAAACAATGTACCGCAATATCCTTATGCTTACCAGACTCGGTTGCAATCGTTACAATCTCCGGTTTACATGTCTCAAGCATTTCTTTATAGTCGGAAAAAACTTTTACCGAAGCATCCGGCACTGCTTTAGTGTACTCAGCTCTTTTTTCTTCTGCCCGTTCCGCCACAGGATCGCAGACAGCAACTAAGTCAACCTTATCCTGCATCGCAACAAAGGCTTCAATATGCTTAAAACTAATTCGGCCGCAGCCGATTAACGCAATCTTATATTTCATTTCATATACCTCTCATTTTTATGATTTACCGCACCCGTATCATTCATAAAATAAAACAGTAAAATTTTCTTCAAATCTTCAAAACGACAGCTTTCAGTACTATTAGATAGGCGCATTATCACCCAAAACAATCCCATGCAGGCATTATGGTTATCTTTTTATCTTCTTTCACAAAAAGATCGTAAGCATTCCTCGTAAGGATAAGCCCTTCCTGCACCTTAAAGAAGTCCATCGCTGCCAAAAGACCATTCAACTCCCGTTCAGTGTTATCGAGGTTCAAGTCTAAGCACACCTGAATGCATTGCGGTGCAAAAAGTGGATTAACGACAAAATCGCACTCGCACGTATCATCACTATAATAGTAGATTTGCTTATCGTCAAAAGTTCCGTACTTTCGGCGGAGTTCGTTAAACACAAAATTTTCTAAAATATGACCTGCATTTTCGCTAAACGTAAGTCCTGCCGTTCGTATCAATCCGATATCGGTAAAATAAACTTTTTTTGGGGCAAGGCTCTGTGCTTTTTGCGACCACGCAAATTTCGGCACTAAGCTCAACAAATACGCATTCTCAAAATATGAAAAATAATCAAGAATAGTCGTATGCGACTTTACTCCGGCGACTGTTTTTAACTTACTAGGAGAAATCAGTGATGCGGCATTGGAAGCAAGATACACATACAGCCGCTGCAGCGATTTATCATCGCTGACATTGTAGCGCACTGCTATATCCCGATATAATATATCCTTTTGAAGCTGCATAACAACTTCGGCATTATTCAGCTTGAGATATTCGGGAAAACCGCCTGTTTGAAAATAGCTTTCAAACGATTGAATACCTTTTTGTGTATCTGCAAAACGCAGATACTCGGAATAAGAAAACGGAAACAGCTCTTTAGCGATATGCCGTCCGGTCAGTTTTGTTCCAAGTTCGCGGCTTAAAAGAGAAGCATTAGAGCCTGTTAATACAACTTGAAAGCCTTGATCCAGCTTTTGCCGCACATACAGCTCCCAATGCGCTGCGGCTTGTATTTCATCAAAAAAAATAAGACGGCTTTTCGATTCCTCAATAACCGCATCCAGTATTGCATAATCGGAAACGGAGAATTCCAATAGCCGTAAATCGTCAAAATTCAGATAAAAAAACGGCTTATTGAGTTTTTTTACAAACTGCTGTAACAGGGTGCTTTTCCCGCACCGCCGAACGCCGCATACCACAAACGCATGGGTTGTTATATCGGGGATATCAGCTAATGCATCTCGATATATGCCGTCATCGGTTTTCCGCAATTTTTCAAGTTGTGTAAGATATATTTTCTTTAATTCCGCCTGTAACATTGTAAGAAGAATATATCAATAACCGGTATAATATGTCAACACTATTAGCATATATATGTCGATCATAATAGCATAACCGACAGTATGCTACATTAGACGCCAAAGGAACGCAGAACTCCATCTCCTTTTTCACAGTATCAACTGACTATTCTTAACACCGCATCCGAAAATTCGTAAAAGCACCCTATTTCTTTTGTAATAATTGAATACAGTATATTCATATCAAGTGTATTATACTCATGCACGGCGATATTCCTAAAACCGACTGCTTTTGCTAAACGTGAAGCAAGCTGACTATCAAGCAATCCGTGTCGAGAAAGCGCTAAAAAAGTTTCAGCCATTGTCGGTGTTTGTTCATGCAATTGTTCAGCCAAAATATGAGCGGCAATATCAACTGAAATTTGTACCGCACGCTGTATATTCAAACAAATAATATCTTGTGTGTCAAAATCGCTTTGCAACGCCTCAACATTTGCAGGCGTGTGCAGTTTTACACGCTCTAAACATCGGTTAAGAGACAACAGTTTTTCACCGATTACCTTTTTATCAATGCTCATTGTACATTACCGATAAGATTTTGTTTAAAAGCATGTTCAAGAATATACCTTTGTCCGCGTTTATAGATGGGATAATAATCTTCATACCAGTAAAGGGCAGTCATAGCATGCCTATGCAGCAAAGCGTTTCCTTCACCTTGCTTCTTTTTTACACATACGCCTTCCGTAAACACCTTATAATGCAGCAATCCCGCTATCTTCCGTATATCGACCAGATCAACCTCTCGCTGCAAAAGCAAGGAAAGCTCCAACTGTAACGATAACCGATCATCGAGATGCAAAGCTTCAGACATCGCTACGGCAATATCAACATCGCTTTTGTCAGTTTCAGTTCCGCGAGAGTACGAACCATACAGCATTGCAAGGATAACTTCGGGCTTAGCGTCAAAAAAGGCAGTAAGCTTTTCTATAATTGCGGTATTCATTCACGCCCTTTTTTTCCTAAAAATCAAGTTTTCACGTAGAATTTTACCATCCCCAAACGTACAAATATCGCTAAAACCGCACCGGTACAGTCGGCAAACCAGTCATATAGAGAAGCATCACGCCCGGGAACAAAGATTTGGTGTATTTCGTCGGAAATACCGTAGCAAGCAACAATACAGCAGACAATCGTACAGTATTTGAGCGGTTCTCCAAGCCACTTATCGGTAGAAAACCAATAAGAAAGCGTAAAAGCGAGGCTCCCGAAAGCACACGCATGTAAGAACTTATCCAGTCCGGGAAAAGAAACGGTCTCCGGAATAGGCAGCTTTGACTGCGCAGAAAGGAGAAATATAACAACAGCGATACAAATTGATATACACCGCATAGTATAGGTCATAAATTTTTCTAACGACATTATTAAAGCCTCCGTAAAGAGATGAGAACACACCTCACCCATTCACACAACTGCTCTCAATTTTAAATATGCAGTATACCAATCAACAAAAATGACCGCCGCTGCTTTCTGTGCCGCCGAAACAGGCTCCATTCCGCATAAAGCTGATAACCGAAACGATGGAAATATACACTAAGTACAGGCTAAATGCAAGATGCAAACTATGCGCTCGATATTCCCAGCTCTTTTCTTTAATAAACGAATAAAGGAACAAAGCCATCGAGGTAAACTTCTAAAAAACTGAGATTTTTAGAAACTTCCTATTCTGCATCGTCTTTTTTGACGATGCGTACCTTTCGCGCCGATTTTGTGCTTGTGTTCCGTTTATTGATGATTTTCTTTTTTTCTCCGTCAGCTGTCTCCGCGGAAATAGTTCGCTGTTTTTTCTCTCGTTTTGCTTTGAGCTGCTCTTTCCGCTTTTTTTCGATAAATTCGAGGCTTTCGTTAAGCCCCTGCAAAAAGGTCTGCATTTCATCTTGAAATACGACGATTGCATGGCGGTCAAAACCGGCGCCGTCGGTGTTTTTGCTTTCAACAATCTGCAAGAACACATCGCCCAGCCGATTCTCTTTCACATTAAAAAAATATGTCCGGTTCTCTACCGGAATTTGAGTGGTAAATAATTCTCCTCGAATTCCCATTCTGTTATCCTTCCCATAAATTCGACAGCCGAACAAAATATCAATTTTGGAGGCAGGCGAATTCGTGCGCGAAAAGCGCACATATCAATAAGCAAGTTTTCGAAAGAAAACTTGACGGTTAACGAGGCAGCCTTACTGCGGCTGCCGAAGTTATACCACCTTCCCTTAATTTTTTGCCGATACCACCGCATCGGCTTTGCGTACCATATCTCCCTGCCACTGAACCAGATATTCTTCCACTGCCTGATCATAGCCTTTGATGTCCGCCATAATGCGGAATACCGGTTCGGTACCGGAACCGCGCATCCAGATAAAGGCAATCGGCGTATGGCTTGCATTATAGAACTGCACCTTGAGACCGCCCTTTGCGGAAACCGCAAAATCCCTGAGGTTTTCTGAGCAAACCGTTCCATTATACGCAAATACTTTACAGGCTACTATACCGAACCGGTCTTTCAGCAGCTGTTTTTTATCCGCCCATTCCTGCATAAAAATCTTCTGATATGCCGATTTCAATGCGGTATGGTCGGTAGTATGGATGTGCATCAGCGCCCGTGCTTCCTGCGTCGGGGTAGTCCAATAGCGGGGAAGTGTTGCGATAATATCCGCAAAAGTAAAGTCTTTCCGGTACTTTGCCGTTTGCCCCGACCGCTCGCACCAGATACGGAACGGGCAGGAGCGGTCAGGGGTATCTTTTATGAGCAAGAGCTTGCTGATTGCAAAGAGCGTATTCAGCGGGTCACGCACGGCGGCGGGGTACGTGATATTCCCCCCGTTGGAGCCTTCGCCGAGTATGCGTACTTTGTAACCGTACCGGCGCGCATCTTCCGCTCGGTTCACTACATTGGCTTCGCCTACCTCCGCATAAAACACTTCCGCTTCCAAGGCTTTTGCGATTTCGTTAATGCGGAGCGATGTCGGCCCGTTGACGGTAACCGCGAGAGGCGCGCTGATGTTACCGCTGTAGTGCAGATAACTCAGTTCCGCGATGACCGACAGGGCAAAGACTTCCTGCGCTTCAAGGATCAGCGCTTTTTGCTGTACCTCATCCCAGTAAATGATATTGCCGCGGTCTCCGTCGCAGTCGGGCATATAGCCGAACAACGTATTCTCCGCCTGTGCGGGATTGCTCCGGTGCAGTTCTTCGATCTTTGCAGCACAAGTTGCGAGGTTCCCCCCTTCGGGAATAATGCCGTGGACAATGGTCCCGGCTTTTTCCGCGATGCCGGTAAGCTGCATATCTAATTGTTCAAAGAATATCCTGTCTACCGAGGCGGCGCGGGCGCTGCCGTTAAAGTCCGCAACCAGCGTGAACGGTTTACCCGCTTCGGCCAGCGCGGCGCATTGCTGTTTAAGGCTGGCAAAAAAACGTGCTTGTTCCGTCGTGTCTTGTGAATCGGCAATAACTTCCCGTAAAAAGTTTTTGTAGGCCGTAAGCGCCGCTTGCTTGTGCGCCGCCTCCGATTCAAACACCGTGCGCAGTTGTGCCGGATCGGCATCTTTACGCAAGAGGTTTACGGCATCCGGGTGCGCAGCCTTGCACTTCTGTGTAAAGAGGGCTATCAGCCGCGCTGATTGGTTCCCGTCCAGTACGCCGCCGCTATCCAGCCCGAACTTAAAGCCGTTATGCCCGATGGGGTTGTGGCTTGCAGAAATATACATAAAAGCCGCCCCGATAGTGCGTGCATAAGCCATAATTTCCGGCGCTGCGGTTATTCCGGCGGATTGCACCGTAATGGCTGTTGAACCTGCTGCGGCGGAAGCTGCAAGCGCCGTTACCGCCTCTTTTAACAGCGCGGCTCCGGTGGGGCGGCTGTCGCGCGCTACGATTACCGTGCGGATTGCCGGGAATTCCGCGTGTAAGAACTCCGCAAAAGATTGCGCGGCAAGAAAGACGATATCGCAGTCAGCGGCGGAAATCTCCGGAGTTCCGTCGTTTTCGTTTCCGGATTGTGCAAAAACTTTCCGCCAACCCGACGCCGATAGGATCATCTTTTCAAAAGCCTGCTGTAATTCAGGGTATGCCGTATTCATATATTCTCCATCCCAAAATCGATTAATTTAAAAATCTAACCGGCTTTTTAGAGATACTCAGCCTTTTAAAAACGCCTTGTATGCTCGGTATGCCATCAAAAGATCCGCTTTACTGATCAATTCGATGGGGGCGTGCATCGACAATACCGGTACGCCGCAGTCCACGACTTCCGTTCCGTACTTGGCAAGGATGTAGGCTATCGTGCCTCCTCCACCGGCGTCGGTCATACCAAGTTCCGCCGTCTGCCAGACAACATTGTTGGTATCGAATAAATGCCTGATCTTTTGGAGATATTCGGCGTTTGCATCATTTGAGCCGCCCTTGCCGCCGGAGCCGGTGTATTTGTTGATGCAGATACCGTTGCCGATAAACGCCGAATTGAGCTTTTCAAATACGGACGTAAACGCGGGGTCATAACCGGCGGACACATCGGCAGACAGCATACAGGAATTGGCAAATGCGCGGCGCACGCCTAAATCGCAGGGAGCTTTTTGCAGGGCGGCAATCTCCGCGACCATGTTTTCAAAGTAGAGCGCTGTCATGCCGGTATTACCGACCGAACCGATCTCTTCTTTATCGGCAAAGAGGGCGACAGCGGTCTTTGCAGGAATCCCCGAAACTTCGAGCATCGCTTTCAGTGTGGTATATGTGCATACGCGGTCATCATGGCCGTGCCCTGCAATCATCGAGTTATCAAGCCCGACATTCCGCGCTTTTCCTGCGGGGACAATTTCAAGCTCCGCAACGCGGAAATCTTCTTCGGTAATGCCGTATTTTTGATTCAAGATTTTTAAGATATTTTCTTTAACCGGAGATGCCTTATCTCCTTTTTTATCCTCTTTAGATTTGTCTTTTTTCTTATCATCCGATTCATCCGGCGTTGCCGGTTTCATATTACCGACCAGTACGTTAAGCTGCTCGGCGGTAATGCCTTCCGCTAAAGTTTCCTGCAGCTGCTTTTTTGAAAGGTGGATGAGCAGGTCATTGATAAAGAGCACCGGATCGTTTTCATCTTCACCGATACATATTTCAACCTTCTTGCCCTCTTTTGTAAAGATGACCCCGTGAATAGCGAGCGGAATTGCAGTCCACTGATACTTTTTAATACCGCCGTAATAATGGGTCTTTAAAAACACGAGGTTTGAATCTTCATAGAGCGGCATCTGCTTGACATCAAGGCGCGGGCTGTCGATATGAGCGCCGACAATATTCATCCCTTGCATGATATCCTCGCCAAGCACCATCATCACAACGGACTTATCCTTATTGTTGAGATATACCTTTGTCCCCGCCGGCGCCGCACCGCTCTTTATAACCTCTTCAAGCGGTTTAAAACCGGCTTCTTTTGCCTGCCGTATGATATGAGCGGCGCATTCGCGTTCGGTCTTTCCGGTGTTTAAAAACGAGATGTAGTGTTGAGAAAGCGTTTGCATTTCAGCAAGTTCGTTTTCGGTAAGATTTTCCCATGCCGTTTTTGCTTTATACGTGAGTTCCATAGTGTACCTTCTTATTGAATTTTCATCAGATGGAGCAGTATATACTATTGAAGAAGATTGTAGAAGAGGAGCCGCCGGTTTCAGAATATTAAAAAAAACTGGACAACTGTCAGAAAGTCAGTTACACTATAAAGAGAAAGATGGGCATCTCTAAAAAAACGGTCAGCTTTTAGAGATGCCCGGATACTTTTAAGAAGGAGTTAATTGTGAGTACAAAAAAATTAGGTCTCTTGCCGCGTCTCATTATTGCAATCGTTGCCGGTATTTTACTCGGTACCCTGACGCGCTCCACCCATTTGCCGTTGCCTGTTCAGATTTTGGCAACCTTTAACGGAATATTCGGAAACTTCCTGAGCTTCATTATTCCGCTCATCATCCTCGGATTCGTTATTCCGGGTATTGCGGATTTGGGCGCCGATGCAGGGAAGCTGCTTGCCATCACTGCCGGTATCGCCTACGGTTCAACGCTACTTGCCGGTACGTTAGCCTTTCTAACCGACACGATGTTCTTCCCGCTCTTTTTAAGTTCCCATGCGGATATTTTCTCTCATGCGAACCCCGAAGATGCACTTCTACCCGGCTTATTCGGTATCGATATGCCTCCGCTGATGGGTGTTATGACCGCTTTAATACTGAGCTTTGTTCTCGGTATCGGTATTGCGGTAACCCGTTCGGAAACATTAAAAAATGTCGCCCGCGAATTTCAGAGCATCGTTACAAAAGTTATCGAAGTTGTCATTATTCCGCTTTTACCTATCCATATTTTGGGTGTATTTACCAACATGACCCATGCAGGACAAGTCGGGCTCATTCTCAAGGTATTTATCAAAGTATTTGCGATCGTTATTGCGCTGCACATCATAATGATACTCATCCAGTATATAATTGCCTGTACCATTGCAAAACGAAATCCCTTTACATCGATTAAAACAATGCTGCCGGCGTATGTTACCGCATTGGGAACGCAATCTTCTGCGGCGACCATACCGGTTACCCTTGCTTCTGCGAAGAAAATCGGTATTCAAGAAAAAATTGCGGACTTTGTTATTCCGCTCTGCGCGACCATTCACCTTGCAGGAAGTACCATCACCCTTACCAGTTGTGCAATGGCTATCTTGATTCTTCACGGACAAACAGCAAGCGCCGGCGTTATGCTTCCGTTTATCGCGATCTTGGGTGTTGCAATGGTTGCCGCACCCGGTATTCCCGGCGGCGCAGTTATGGCAGCGCTCGGCTTTGTGCAGTCAATTCTCGGCTTTAACGACACGATGTGTTCATTGATTATCGCACTTTATATTGCACAGGACAGCTTCGGAACCGCATGTAACGTAACCGGAGACGGTGCAATCGCTATTCTGGTTGACGCCATCTCGAAGGATAAAAAGAAGGAGTAACGATAGGTCTTTCATTCGATAGGAGAAAATATGAAAAAGACAAAAATTGTCTGTACTATCGGTCCCGCTTCCGACTCGGAAGAAATACTGCGCGAATTATTTAAGGCAGGGCTCAACGTATGCCGCCTTAATTTTTCGCACGGTACGCATGAAGAGCACCAGATCCGTATCGACCGTATCAAAAAGATTAGACAGGAACTTAACTTGCCGATTGCAATTATGCTGGACACCAAAGGACCGGAAATACGGCTAAAAAATTTCGGCTGCAATTCCGTACAGCTGAGTAAGGGGCAGGAGTTTACACTCACCACACGCGATATTGTCGGCGATGAAAAAATATGTAGCGTAACCTATAAGAACCTTGCACAGGAAGTACAGCCTAAAAATCGGATTCTTATAGATGACGGCTTAATCGAACTGCGTGTCGAGCGGATTGCGGATGGTACCGATATTATCTGTACCGTCCTCAGCGACGGCCCCGTATCGAATCACAAAGGCATCAATATTCCCGGAGTAAAAATCAATCTCCCATTCCTGAGCGAACAGGATATTTCCGATTTAAAATTCGGTGCTCAAAACGAGGTCGATTTTGTGGCGACCTCGTTTACCCGCGGCCCGGCGGATATTTTAAGTATCCGCAAGGTCTTGGAGGAAGAGAACGGGAACAACATCCATATTATTGCGAAAATCGAAAACCAAGAGGGCGTCGATGCCATCGACAAAATCCTTGAAGTTGCCGACGGTATTATGGTTGCCCGCGGCGATTTAGGTATCGAAATTCCGCCGGAAGAAATTCCGCTCGTGCAAAAGATGATTATCCGTAAAACACTGCGAGCAAGCAAACCGGCAATCACGGCAACCCAAATGCTCGAATCGATGACGCATAATCCGCGTCCGACGCGGGCGGAGGTTACCGATGTTGCAAACGCTATCTTTGACGGAACGAGCGCCATTATGCTTTCCGGAGAAACAGCTGCGGGAAAATATCCGGTGGAAACCGTCAAGATGATGCACCGCATCGCCGTTACAACCGAAAACTCGTTGAACTACGACAAGATTATGGGGGCGGTTGCACGGGAGCATTCTTTGACCATTACGAATGCCATCGCGCACGCGACCTGTTCTATGGCGTTGGAAATGAATGCACAGGTTATCGTTACTGCAACGTCTTCGGGGGAAACGCCGCGGGCGCTTTCAAAATACAAACCCAAGGCGCCGATTGTTGCAGTAACCCCCTTTGAAGCAACTGCACGCCGGTTATCGCTTAACTGGGGTGTCTACCCGATTGTAACATCCTATTTTAAATCAACCGACGAGATGTTCGAACAGTGTATCAACGTTGCAAAAGAACAAGGGTTTGTACAAGAGGGAGAACTTGCCGTGCTGACAGCGGGCGTTCCAATCGGACTTGCCGGTTCGACAAACTTGTTGAAGGTTGAAACCGTCGGAAAGATATTGCTGAAAGGCAAGGGCACCGGAGTTCACTCGGTTGTAACCGGACGAGTAAAGGTCATCCGTACCGAACAAGACTTGCTGACCGACTTTGCAGACGGAGATATTATCGTAACCCAAGCGACCAACGATTTAATGAATTCCTTTATCGAACGGGCAGGAGCCGTCATTACCGAAAACGGAAATTTAAGCGGACATGCCGCCCTGATGGGGATGAACTTATCGAAGCCTACCATCGTTGGAGCCTCAGAAGCAACGACTGTATTAAAAACAGGCGATATTATCACGCTGAACGGAAAAACAGGTGTCGTGATAAAAGGAACTGCCGCTATTTATTAAACCAACCCTACAGTTTTTTCACACACACGAGGGCAACCGCTCAAAATACTTTTAATGCGGTTGCCCTGTGTTCTAAATGCTGCCAAAGCAGTTAAGCCGTTTCCCAGTTTTTTACATATCCTTCCAGCTCATCAAGCATTGCAAGAATGACGGTTTTATTTTTTTCAGAATAATTTTCAGCTTCTTTCTCCAGCTTTTTAAAAAATGGAAGCAATGAAGTCAACTTTGCTATGGGAACCTTGGTCGGATGGTACTTTATCAATACGCTTCCGGTAACGGGATTATGCTCAATATCTTTGACGATTGATGAAAGCGCCGGAGCTTTCAGAATGGATAATGCCCGTTCGGTGATTGCGGTGTCTTTAAAGACAGGCGCCCGCAGCCGTATGCGGCCGGGGAAAAAGCCGGTAATCATCGCGCCTCCTTTAACAGCTTTTGCATGGATTCGATACTGACGGCAATGGTCAGCGAATTATGCAGCGTCGCCGCGAGTGCGGGCGGGATAAGACCGAACATACCGGCAAACAAGAGCAGTGAATTGCCGCCGATAATCAACTTGTTGTTTTTATCTATCCGTGACAGCGTTTTTTGACCGAGCCTCCGCACCGTAATTAAACCGGAAAGTCCATCGTCGGCCAGTACAATATCGGCGGTGTCGCCTGCAATGGAAGAACAGTTATCCATTGCAATGCCAACATCCGCGGCGGAAAGTGCAGGCGCGTCGTTGATTCCGTCACCGATCATAATCACCTTGTGTCCAGCATCTCGAGCTTCCTGAACATACCGCACCTTATCTTCCGGCAGCGTTTGCGCATGATATTCCGTAATACCGGCCTGCGACGCAACCTTTGCCGCCGCTTGTTCGGCATCTCCGGTAATCATAACGCAATTACGCACACCCAAGCGTTTTAGCTCGGAAACGGTTTCCGCTGAGCCTTCCCGAGCGGGATCTCCAATAGTCAAAATACCGGCAAGCTGTCCATCAACCGCCAAGTAGAGTAACGAATAACCGGACTTTTCGGCAGACTTCTGCACGCGGGCTATTGCTTTGGTGGTCGGAACCTTTTCATCTTCAAAAATAAAATGAGCGCTTCCGATACAGAGCCGTTTGCCCTCTAACGAAGAAGCAATACCGTGTGCGACAATATATTCAACCTTTGCGTGGCGTTCGGGATGTACAAGATTTTGCTCTTGGGCGGCTTGTACAACGGCTCTCCCGAGCGGATGTGGAAAATGCTCTTCAAGGCAGGCGGCAAGCCGCAACACTTCATCCTTTGTAAAAGCGCCAAACGGATGGACTCCAGCTAAGACCGGTTCCGCATAGGTAAGAGTTCCCGTTTTATCGAAAATGACGGTATCGGCAAGCGCCGCCGCTTCCAAATATTTTCCGCCTTTTATCGAAATACCGTGCTCCGCCGCTTCCTTCATTGCGGAAAGAACGGCAATCGGCGCAGCCAGTTTCATCGCGCAGGAATAATCGACCATCAATGTTGAAATAGTCTTGGTGATATCCCGTGTGAATAAGTACGTTAAACCGGTCAGCAAAAAATTGAAGGGGACTACTTTTTCTGCGATACGTTCCGACCGCTTTTGAGCAGCTGCCTTTAAAGATTGCGAGCGATCGATCATCGCGATGATATTATTCACTTTTGTTTCCGACCCGACCGTGCGCACGCGGATATACAGTTCTCCCTCTAAAAGGATGGTACCTGCAAAGACCGTGGTTCCGCTTTTTTTTTCTACCGGCAACGATTCCCCGGTAATGCTCGCTTGGTTTACAAGCCCTTCTCCCCGTTCAACATTCCCGTCTGCGGGAATTTGGCTGCCGGCACGGACAACGATAAGATCGTCTTTTTTAAGTGCGGAAGGAGGGATTGTCCGTTCTTGATCAGCTTCGATAAGATGTACCGGCTCGTTTGAAATCAAAAGCGTTTGTGCCAGATTATTGTACGATTGCCGACGGGTCAGTTCTTCAATTTCTTCCCCCATATCGAGCAATGTTGCGACAAAGCGAGCAGTCTGCGCCTTACCGTCAAGAACGGCAACTGTCAGCGCCGTTGCATCCAGTAAATCCGTGCTAAAGAATTTTCCTGCAAAAATAGACTGTGCCGCTTTCATGATGCGCGGTACAATCCTTTTGTAGAGCAACAGATTGCGTATCGGCATCGGGAGAAGCGATCGTACGGTAACGTCAAAGAGCGTAGATGCTAACACGTCAAATATGCTTTCGGGTGCAGGAATTTTTGCAACGGATGCGAGCAGACTTTCATCAGACAGGTATTTATCGGAGAGTACTCGGAATAAGGCGAGCACCTCAGCTTCTGCAAGCGTTTTTACGTCGTAGTAAACCAAGAAGGAACAAACTTTGGGATTAACTTGAATGTCGATTATGCCGTCTTGTACCGCGATGAGGGTTTGTGCAAGAACGGCTTGCTGCGGCAAAATTTCAGCGGCACTGTAATGCAGTCTTATTCTGCCGGGGAGAGAGTGTTTAACAGTTACGTTCATCGATGAATTGATAAAAAGTTCTTATGCGTTTTGCGATTGGTTATATGCAGCTTCGGCTGCGATATCCTGTGCGTCCTCTTTCACCGCTTCCATAAAGGCAACCGCATCCTGTTTGAGCTGCAAACCCTTTTCCGTAACTGCTACACAGGCCTTGCGGAATGCCGGAGTCCGAACAAGAGCCGCAGCAGCAAATCCTGCTGCAACGCCTACACCGAATGCAACCCATTTATTTGAAAACATATAGTACCTCGCTTATCGTCATACTTAAAATCCGCCGTCAGTTTTACTGATGAGACTTCTTTTGTTTGCACACAATAACAGTTTTTGATAAAAAACGCAATAAGATGCAGTTTGTTCTATCACGGATAGCGGTTGTTCCACGCGGTAGCAATGGTGTAACAGAGCCACATCATTGCAGTCAAAACTATACACGGATGTATAGTTTTGACGAACGCTCTGCTTCCGGGTATGTTGATTAACTGTCTCTAAAATCCCATGGCGCCTTTTCATCAAACGGGTGCTTTTTGCTGAATGTTGCCGATTTGTCAATATGACTAAATACCTTTTCAATGTTCGTTCGTATTCCGCTGTGTCCCGTGCACACGTATTTTATGTGACTGTCTTTTACAATATTTTTAAGTTTGATTAACGAGCGCTTGTTCATATCGGGATACTGCGTGAAAAAATCAAAGAAACTATAGCCGCCGTCATCGTTAACAGCAAGACAGTCCCCGCTGAACAATATAAAATCATCGACAATATAACACATATGTCCTATCGTATGCCCCGGAATGTGAAATGCTTGCACCTTTATAGTGCCTGCCGTTACGATTTCCCTGTCTTCAAGCTTTCTATAGCCTTTATCAAGTTGAACACAATTTTTGATTTTAATGCCGAACTTTTTTATTCTATAAACGGATCTATTCAGATACGCTTCTTCTTGGCTTCCCAAATAAACTTGGGCATTCGGGAATATATTTGTACCCGTTGAATCAATTCCTCCGCAGTGGTCAACGTCGGCATGAGTAATAAAAACATGCCGTATATTATTCGGGTTTATGCCGATCTTATCAAAACGTGCCTGAATGTCCGGAAAATTCAAATGCCCCGAATCAACGGCAATGCTAACGCCGTCTTTTGTATAAAACCAGATGTTGACATCGCTTTCTTTGATACAGCTTATTCCATCCGGCAAAACTCCCGTATGTGCAGGATTGCAATATTTTTTTCCTCTCGACAGATACGGTTTTATTTTATTGTCAAATAAATACATCAGTTTCATATAAGCGCCTCCTATAAAAACTTTTGCAGGAAGCTTGCGCTTCCGAAAAAGTTTTTAGTCGCGCTTTCGCAAACACCGGTTGAGAAAGCGCATAAAATTGACGAGTTTGCAACGCAAACTCGATATAAAAAGCGGCGACGCTATAACAGGCGCCGTTTTTTATCATGCCTCCTTTATGATTTTCAATTTAGTATATCAGGCTTTCAAATACGACGCTTTCAAAAATCTGCTTTATAATGCATTTGAAATGGATATTCCTGTCATCCGCTTACATACCGAAGCAAAGTGCGAGGGGCTGGAAAATCCTGAATCAAGGGATGCTGTCGTTATGCTTTGACCGGAATAAATTAACTTCCATGCATACTCAAGCTGTCTCATTAAAAGATAACCTTTAAGCGAAATGCCCGCTTCTCTTTTAAATAGATGGGTGAGCCAGCTTTCCGAATACTGTTTTTCTTTTGCGATATCGCTGACTTGTTTACCCAAGTGCTTAAAAGTTTTAATTTCAAGAATAAGGTTTTCAATTCGTTTATCCATAATCTTTTTGCCGGAAAAATGAATTCCCATATCCGATAAACAACTTTCAAGCTTTAAGGCGATTCTGTCATTTGTATGCGGTTCGAAAAAATCAGAAGGTACAATATCTTTTTGAAAGGAAACGCCGGTTTGTCCGGTTGGAATTAAGGCTCGTATATCGTCTGCAATCGAAGAGGTCGGATCGACAAGGAAAATATAGTTTATCGTTCCTTCAGGACTTTTATGCAAAACATTGTCTTTTAAAAAAATAACATTGCCGGTATAACTCTCCAAACCCGATAAAAGGGACAGCGGACTGCGACTTAAAAATATGTGCAGCATACTGTGTTTGTGAAAATCCGTATTCCGATACGACGGTTCTACGATTACGTATGAATCTTTGAATATCAGTTTGCTCATTCAATTGTACCGCTGTTAAGAGATGTGCTCTGTGGATAAGCAGTTACATAGGAACGCTCTGCGTCGAGATTGTTGATTCGGCTTTTAAAACTGCGCATCAGCGTCAGTTTGTCGATATTACTGCCGGCCGGCCTTATCTCTTCACGATAACGATACCGATTTTTAATAAAAAACGCAATAAGATGCAGTTTGTTCTATGTAAGAGCGAATCAGAGCGAATACATCTTTTTCGATTAGATTTAATGTGATGCAATGCGTATTCTTGACACGGAATAGCAATATATGATAGTATTTCTTTCGTCAACTTTCCCCGGTTGTGTAATGGTAGCACCGCAGATTCTGGTTCTGCTTGTGGGGGTTCGAATCCTCCCTGGGGAATACTCCGAAAACCTCTAAAAATGATTATTTTTAGAGGTTTTCGCTTAGTAGAGCAACCGATGCTCTGTTTTGGTCCCTTCGTCTATCGGTTAGGACATGAGATTCTCAATCTTAAAAGACGGGTTCGATTCCCGTAGGGACCGGTTCTCTTTTTACCCGTACTGTTCCGTTATATATGCAAACCTCATCATTTTTTCTATAATGATTTTATGAAAAAGTTTACCGGTTTATCTGTCTGCGACGGTTTAGTAGCCTGTCGGCTTGTATGTATTCCTGAAACAATAGAACAGGCAACACCCGTTTATACAATTACCGCACAAAATATTAAAACTGAACAGGAACGACTGCACACCGCCGTACAAACGGCTCAAGATGAGTTACGACAAGCGCTTGCCGAATATCAGGAAGCGGATACCCACACGAAATCTCCCGAACAGGCTATTTTGGAAACCCATCAAACAATGCTCGCCGACGAAGAGTTTATGCACGGCATTTATACGGAAATAGAAACATCGCTGACGAATGCCGAAGCGGTACTCAAACGGAAATTGGATGAAGTTACGTCTATGCTGACTGCTTCGGGAGACAGCTACCTTTGCGAGCGGGCTGTTGATATTCAGGATGCCTACGAACCGGTGTTTTCTTATTTAAATCCGCAGCATAAACAGGCTCCTTCCCGGTTTGTCGGCGTACAGCCTGACTCTCTGCTTGCGGCACGGGTGTTTAAACCATCCGAAGCACTCGAAATAAAAAAACTTGCACCCTGCGGGATTATTATGGAAGAAGGCGGTGCGACCAGCCACATCGCAATTATGGCACGAGCGTGGAATATTCCGACGCTGATTGCCGTTCAAGGACTTATGGATTCGGCAAAAAGCGGAATGTATGCCGTGCTGGATGCTACAAATGGAACGCTGACCTTGGAACCCAATGCAGAAACTATCGCCCAAATAAAATCCGCAAGTAGTGAACAAATTGAGGTAACCGAAGAAGAACGGGACTATACGCAAGTGTATACGCAAGACGGTACTCCCGTTCATTTGAGCGCAAACATTGTGCTTACGGAAGAATCGGCACTGCCGGTTGTACAAAACACTGCCGGAATCGGCCTCTTCCGGTCTGAGTTCTTGTTTTTAGGAACCAAAGATATCCCCGACGAAGAACATCAGTACACGGCATACCGTACCGTTTTGGAACGAATGGGGACAAAGCCGGTGGTAATCCGCACCTTTGATGCCGGCGCCGACAAGATGCTGAAAGAGCAGGAAAATCTTTTAGAACGGAATGCACTTCTCGGTTGGCGAGGAATCCGATATTGCCTAGATCGTCCTGAAATTTTTAAACCGCAGCTGCGGGCGCTGTTGCGGGCAGGCTGTGCCGGCAATCTACATATTCTTCTTCCGATGATATCCTGTAAAAAAGAAATCACCGCAGTACGGAATTTAATCAAAGAGATTGAGCAGGAATGTGAACAGAATCGGATATCGTATAAGAAAGATATTCCGGTGGGCATTATGATCGAAGTACCCTCCGCTGCAATCTCCGCCGACCTCTATGCACCGGCGGTTGACTTTTTCTCTATCGGTACCAACGATCTTATTCAATACACGATGGCGGCGGATCGGGAAAACCAAACCATTGCGCATTTAGCCGACTGTTTTCAGCCCGCAGTGCTGCGGCTTATCCGGCACGTTATTGAGACGGAACAGCTCCTGCACCGCACCGGTGATTCGCGCGGAGGATTCGTGTCTATGTGCGGGGAGATGGCTTCCGATACGGAGGCTGTCCCGCTTCTGCTTGGGATGGGATTGCGGCGGTTCAGCATGGCAGCGCAAAAAATCCCTGAGATTGCACAGCGGATCGAATCTATCCGGATTTCCGATGCAGAGGCTCTCTACGAAGCGGTCAGCCGGTTGGATACCGCTGAAGAAATCCGCCGCGAAACGATGAAGTGCTTCCCGCTGTAGGGGAGCAAGGCGAATAGACAGGCTTGACGTTGCGTTAGGGATTGGAGCGGTAGCCTTTTTGCCGTTGGTTTTATGCAGCTGCAACTTTTGTAGTGAGTACGAAAAAACGTTGCTCCTGTATGCAGTAATGGCAAAAAGCTACAAGCGTAAAGCCCGACCCTTCATTTTTGCCGTGCGAAAATGAAGGGGAACGCCTTGAGCATTATCGGCATAGCGTCTTTATAAACTGCTCAGGTGTTTGTATGATTAAAGCCTTTTCTTTGTAATCTTTGATATTCCGTGTGAGTAACATATCCATGTGATGCCGTACCGCAGTATAATACTGGAGCGCATCTTCAAAGTCGGAGAACGGCGAGTTTAAAGCTAAGTCGATTTCCTGTTCTTCTATAGCAATAATATGCATCAAAAGCCGTAATTTTCTCAAAGCTTCTTTGGCTTTTTCTATTCCTATAGCCTTGCGCAAAATATAGTATACATTTGCAACGACCAAAGGAGTGGTATATAACCTGAGCTGCCGTGTGTCAGCTAATGAAAAAACTTGTGCGGCATATTCATAATGAGGCTCTCTTTTACAGAGAATATCTAAAATAACATCGGAGTCGGCAAAAACTTTTTTAGTCATATTTTTTTTCCAAATAATCGATGTAATTGCTCTTTTCTATATCCGCTTCACTGATAATACCTGTTAATTCTTTTACGAGCGGAGATAATACGATGGTTTGTTGTGTTTCTCCGATAGAGGTTTTAAAAAAATCTTCAACCAGCCGTGAAAGACTTTTGTTGTTGTTTGCCGCATAGCGTTTCATTGAATCGATAACATCTTTGTCCATTTTTAATGTTAATTTTGCTTGCATCTGCATTACCTCTTGTACGTATAGACATAACATGATGAATACGTATTGTCAAGAATTATAGGCGGCGGCTGCCTTTTTGTGCGAAATTTCATAGGTATAAGGTGAGCGTCTACGATGACGCCGCTCACCTTAACCGTCAAGTTTTCTTTCGAAAACTTGCGTATTGATGTGTGCGCTTTTCGCGCACGAATGCAACAGTTTCCAAAATTCATATTTTATTCAACTGTTGCATTTTAAGGAAATAAAATTTCGCACATTTTTTTGGGACAGATGGGTAAATGCATCAGGCAGAGTAGATAAAAAGCGCAGAATCATTGAGGTTGTGAGACCATTTGAATCGCGAAGTGATTCAACTCTGGTTGAACAACCTCAATGATTCTGCGGGGTTACTAAAAAACAGTCTGATGCGTTTGCCATGGGAACATCCTGATGGGTGCTTGAGAGAGCTGCGGTAATTTTCTATAATTGCAATCCAGTAAGTGTGTAAGGAAAGATAATGAGTAAAAATAACAGGATAAATACAGAAAGAGACGATAAAGATGAGGCATTCGGTATAGATACGGCTGTGTATAGCGATACGGATGCGGACATGGAAGCTTCGGGGGCGGAATTCGACTATCGTAAAAAATATGAGAACACACCACTCGTAGTGATAGCAGGACGACCGAATGTCGGAAAGTCTACCCTGTTCAACCGATTTTTGCGGAAGCGCCGCGCCATTACCGACCCGACGCCCGGCGTAACCCGCGACCCCATCGAGGCGCAGGCAATTATCAACGGGAAACCGGTACGGCTGATGGACACGGGCGGTTTTAAGCTGACCCGCAGCGGCGACAAAAAAGAAGACCTGATGGATGAGCTTGTTGTGGAGAAAACGCAGGAAGCGCTCCGCCGTGCCGATAAAATTCTTCTATTATTAGAAGCTTCTGCGCCCACTGCGGAAGACGAAGAGTTTATCCGCTTTCTGCGTCCCTATTGGGATAAGCTCATCACTGCGGTGAATAAAACAGAAGGCGGGCGCGGTGAAGCGGAAGCCTATAACTACCTCAGCTTCGGCTTTCCGACACTCCTGTGTATCAGTGCCGAACACGGAGACAATATTACGCCGCTTGCCGAAGAGATAACCAAGGGCTTGGACTTTTCTCGTGTATGCGAAGCGCCCGCCGATACCGCAATCCGCATCGCACTTATCGGTAAGCCCAACACCGGCAAGTCCACACTCAGCAACTACCTGACTAAAACTTCCGCATCGATTGTGTCGGAAATTGCCGGTACAACGCGCGATGTAGTGGAAGGTGAGTTTTTCTATAAAGACAGACAGTTTATTATTCAGGACACTGCCGGGATCAGGCGCAAGGCAAAGGTAAAAGAGGATATCGAGTATTACTCGGTTGTCCGCGCAATGAAAAGCTTGGAACATGCCGACATTGTCTTTCACCTGATCGATGCGGAAGAAGGACTGACCGAACAGGACAAAAAGATCATCATACAGGCGACCAAGCGGGGGCTGGGCGTCATCTTTGTGCTGAATAAATGGGATTTGGTCAAAGGCGAAAAAAAATTCCGCGATGCGGAGCAGCATATCAAGATTATGTTCGGTAAGATGGAATATGCGCCGATTGTTCCCGTTTCCGCACAGAAAGGAAGCGGCATTCCCGACCTGCTCAACACCGCGCTGGAACTATTCGACCAACTGACAAAAAAGGTAGAAACATCCGCGCTCAACCTCGCGCTCAAGGACTGGCTTGAGGCGGTGCCCCCGCCGCACGGGCAGCGCAATTCGTTTACGCTCAAGTATATGGTGCAAACCTCCGCACGGCCGGTAGAGTTTTTAATCTTTGCCAATAAACCCGACCTTGTCTCCGAATCCTACCTCCGGTACATCAGCAACCGGATTCGGAAAGACCTCGGCTTTAGCGCAATCCCCTTTTTGGTACGGGTAAAGGGCAGTCGGGTAAAATGGGAAGATCGGATAAAACCATGACAGGCTTTTCCATCGGCGAAGTTGAAAAGATAACCGGTATCAAGGCGTATGTTCTCCGCTACTGGGAACAGGCACTGCCCTTTTTGCGTCCGCAAAAGGATGAGCAGGGCAGGCGGCTGTATACCGATCATCACCTCGATTTAATCTTCCGTATGAAGTATCTGATTGAGGTGCGGAAGTTTACGCTTGAAGGTGCAGGCCAGCAGCTGCTCGCTGATCTTTCCGACAAGGGAGGAAGCAGCCGGATTACGGAGCTTTCCGGCATCCGCAGTGAGTTGCTCGATATGTACCGGCTGTTGCAGGGAAATAAAAATGTGTTTAAGCCGACGACTGAAGACTAACAACCGGATTTGAAGCGGCATCTATAGCTTTTTGATTTACTGCCGATACTATGAAAGCTATGGTAGTATCTTTGCCGAAAAAAATCGCCCTACTTCTTTGTGTCGCCGTGTTTTATACAACCGGCGCCTCTGCCTATGATTCCGTCAATCCTGAAAGGAATGCAGCCGTTCCGCCGGGACAAATTGAATGGAAGCCGGTCTTTCCCCGTGCCCTGTTTCTGAATAGACCGGAGATTACTGTGATGGAGACAGGCGGTCTGGCAGGTCCTATTGAGTATCAGGATATTTTAAAAAACAAGGAGCGAGCGGAGCAGGGGTTGCAATCGGTATTGCTCAATAGCGATGTCTTTGCGCTGTACGGGAAACCCAATGCTCGCACGATGGGGATACTCGGTCAATATTCGCTTACAGAGATTGAGCCGATTATGAACGAATTCGTTAAACTCTACGATACCGCAAACGGCAATCGAAAAATTATCCCCGCATTTTATATCATTTACGGCACCTGCTGGCCTGCCGGTGAAATCGGTATACTCTCTACCACTATTGTAGAGCAGTACATTACCTTTGCGGCGGAGCGGGGCTGGTACGTGTTCCTCGACCATCAAATCGGCAAGTACTCTGTAGCCGAGGCAACGAAAAAGCTACTTCCGTTCTTAAAATACCCGAATGTCCATCTCGCACTTGATCCCGAATGGAGAACCACAAAACCGATGAAGGAAATCGGTTCCGTTACTGCGGAGGAAATCAACGAAGCGCAGCAAATTATACAGAATTATATGATTGAGCACGGTATCGGCGGCAGGCGAATGTTGGTTATCCATCAGTTTAATGCGCGAATGATTAAGCAGCGACAATTAGTAAAAAGCAATTATGAACGGGTGCAACTCATCCATTGTTCCGACGGTTTTGGATCGCCGAAGTTAAAAAAAGAAACGTATGCGTATAATGCAGCAGCAAAAAATATTCCGCTCAAATCTTTCAAGCTTTTTTTGAAGCCGATGGTTGAGGGCGCCGGGTATGATATTCCAATTATGAAACCGGAAGAAGTATTTTCGCTTAAACCGCGCCCATATTTGATTATGTATCAATAAATTGATTGGAGATAAAAAAAGAAAGTTTCACCGTATATCCGCAACCTGATGGCTGCGGATAAAGAGCGTTGGAGATGGGGGGAATTGAACCCCCGTCCTAAAAAGAGACACAGGAGCGTCTACAGGTTTATCGGCGCGAGGTGATTGTCGGGATCCGGTGTCAGCGCCGAAAGCGTCGAATCCGTATTGCGGGAAGTGTCCTTTCTACCGTCCGCATCCGGTAAAAAGCAAGCTCCGAGTAGCGTCGGAACTCTACCTCGCTCGGAAGCAACACTCGGTAGGTTCCGCGATTACGCAGCTAATGCGTAGTCGGAACTGTCATTGTTGGCAGTTATAAAGTTTGCCGCTTTTTAGGAGCACGGCTCTCCACCTGCAACTCAAGCCTCTGCTTCCTAGTCGAAACCGGAACATCCCCGGGCTTAATCTAATTGAATATACGGATTTACGCTTCTCCTGTCAAGTCGATTGATTGACATATTAGATATTCGTTTGTATATTAAGAGCATGAACACATCAACTGACAACATTTCATTGCAGCAAGCAAATGAAAAAATCACTCAGCGGTTTATCACCGCCGTATACGGATGGATGGTTGCAGCTTTAGCAATCAGTGGAATTGCAGCTTTTGCGGTATTCAATAGCGAAACACTTCTCTATTTTATCTTTGGAAGCCGCTTTACCTTCATGGGATTGATCCTCGCAGAATTTGCACTTGTCATTATTTTGTCAGCAGGTATCAGAAAGATGAGTTTTCCGGTTGCAGCGGCTTCTTTTGTTATCTACTCAATTGTTAACGGACTGACCCTCTCGTCGGTACTCTTTGTATATACCAGTACTTCTATTGTCCGTATCTTCGTAATAACAGCATTGATGTTCGGCGCAATGAGTGTTTACGGTGCCACGACAAAAAACAATCTGCAATCGGCGGGTAAGTACCTGATGATGGCTGTTATCGGACTGATAATTGCGTCGCTTGTTAATCTATTTATGCGTTCTTCATCGCTTGATTGGCTGATTTCTTTTGTAACGGTCGGTGTATTTACCGGATTAACCGCTTATGATACTCAAAAGATTACAGAAGCAGCTCGCTATGCACAGGATAATGAAAACTTTAAGAAAGTTGCGATTATCGGCGCATTAGAACTGTATCTTGACTTTGTAAATATCTTCTTATCTCTTCTCCGCTTATTCGGCAAAAGAAGATAACTTTTATTTAAAAGTACAGAATTATAAACATCACTCATTATGGAAAGAAAACGAATTTTAACAGGTGACCGCCCTACAGGGAACCTTCATCTGGGGCATTATGTCGGCTCGATTAGGAATCGTGTACGGCTTCAAGAAGAATTTGAATGCTTTTTTATTATTGCGGACTTGCATACACTAACGACAAAGCCCGAAAAACACTATATCGATGAGCTTGCCGATAATGTACGGCAAATGGCACTGGATTATTTAGCTTGCGGAATCGATCCTGAAAAATCGGTTATTTATCTGCAATCGGCGGTACCGGAAGTTTGCGAGCTGAACCTCTTTTTTGCCGATCTTGTTACCGTACCGCGGTTGCAGCGTATTCCTTCTATAAAAGATATGGCAAAGGCAGCGCATCTTTCCGAATTACCGCTTGGACTCCTCGGCTATCCTGTGCTGCAAGCTGCCGATATCTTGCTCCCCCGTGCGAATCTGGTACCGGTCGGCAAGGACAACGAAAGCCATGTTGAATTGACGCGGGAAATCGCAAAGCGGTTTAACTATATGTACGGTGATGTATTTCCGTTGCCGGAGGTTATGGTAAGCGACTGCGGCTCGCTTGTTGGGACGGACGGGCAGGCTAAGATGTCGAAGAGCCTCGGCAATGCGATATTCCTCTGCGATGATGAAAAAACGGTGGTAAAAAAGGTACGCAGTATGTACACCGATCCCAACCGAACCAGTGCCGATATTCCGGGTACTGTGGAAGGGAATCCGGTGTTCATCTACCATGATGCCTTTAATCCAAACAAAGCAGAAATTGAAGATTTAAAAGAACGCTACCGGAAGGGAAAGGTCGGCGATGTCGAAGTAAAGGATAAACTCGCAGCCGCCATCAATACTTTCCTTGAACCTATTAGAGAACGGCGTGCGATGTATGCATCCAAGCGAGGCTTCATCGACGAGATTATTTACAACGGTACGATGAAGATGCGAGCGGAAGCCGCACAAACCCTTAAAATCGTAAAAAAAGCAATGGGTGTTTCCGGCGTCTGGAATAAAATTTCCCGAAAAGCGGAAGAAGTACAGAAAAAAGCGAGTGGCTAAAGTTCTGTTTTAAACTCTCCGTATGAATAAAAAAGCCGGTGTATGGATAACCATATACCGGCTTTTTTTTGCCCTGCGGCTTACACCCATTGGAGCGTATTGTCGCAAGCTTTATACAAGGTTTCTTTTATAAGCCCCAGAAGGTTTTCAGCATCGGCGCAATAACCAATGAGACCATCGACATCAGCTTTATCAAAATATTGATCGAGGGACCGGCGGTATCTTTGAAGGGATCTCCGACCGTATCACCGACAACAGCAGCCTTGTGCGCTTCCGAACCTTTCCCTGCGCCACTGCCCGATTCAATCATTTTCTTTGCGTTATCCCATGCACCGCCCGAATTTGCCATAAAGATAGCGAGTACAACGCCGGAGCCGGTAACGCCGGTTAATAACCCGATAAGCATCGCCGGACCGCCGACGAAGCCGACTAAAATCGGTGTGATAATGGCGACAAGACCGGGGATAACCATTTCACGGATAGCTGCCTGTGTGCTGATGTCTACGCAACGCTTATAGTCCGGCTTTTCGGTGTTGTTCAAAATGCCGGGCTTGTTTTTAAACTGACTGCGTACTTCTTCAATCATCTTGTACGCGGCTTTACCGACTGCGGACATCGCCATAGCGGAGAACAGGAACGGCACCGCAACGCCCAGCAGAATACCGGTCAAAACGGGGATATTCGTAATATCGACGATATCGACACCGGTATGCTCTTTAAACGAGGTGAAAAGGATGATAGCGGTTAATGCTGCGGAACCGATAGCAAACCCCTTTCCGATTGCAGCAGTGGTGTTTCCGACGGCGTCGAGGCTGTCGGTAATTTCACGCACTTCGCCGGGGAATTCCGCCATTTGAGCAAGACCGCCTGCGTTATCAGCGATGGGGCCGTAAGCATCAACGGCAAGCTGGATGCCGAGCGTAACCAACATACCGACTGCGGCGATACCGACACCGTAGAGGCCTGCCAAGCTAAAGCTGCCCCAGATTGCCGCTCCGATCAATACGATAGTCGGGAAAGCGCTCCGCATACCGACGCCGAGACCGGTAATAATCGTTGTTGCAGCGCCTGTTTCACACGAATTCATAATCGAAACAACCGGCTTTTTGCCCGTACCGGTATAGTACTCGGTTAAAAGCCCGATAAGAACGCCGGAGGCAAGACCGGTAATCGTTGCGCCAAAGATATGGTACATACCGGCATTCCCGTTAAATGTTTCCTCGCCAATGAAGAACTTCAATACGATAAATAAGAATACGGTCGCCAAAATTGCCGCGCCGAAAGTACCGGCGTTCAAGGCTTTTTGAGGGTCGCTTCCCGGCTTTGCACGTACAAATATCGTTCCGATTAAAGATGCAACAATACCTAAAACCGCAATCAACAGCGGCAATACCATGAGTTTTAATTTTAGGTCATCGGAGGCGGCAACGGTTAAACCGAGAATCATAGCTCCAATCAACGAACCAACAAAGGATTCAAAGAGGTCGGCGCCCATACCTGCAACGTCGCCGACATTATCGCCGACGTTGTCTGCAATAGTGGCAGGGTTGCGGGGGTCGTCTTCGGGGATATTTTTTTCTACCTTGCCAACCAAGTCTGCGCCGACGTCTGCCGCTTTGGTAAAGATACCGCCGCCGACACGGGAGAAAAGCGCAACCGAAGATGCACCAAGCGAAAAGGCGGTGCCGAGCGGCAGCGTGATATTATAAAAGACTTCGATTGACGTTCCATACGACAGGGACGAGACCAGCATTACAATAAAAAATCCGAACAATGCAAGACCGACAACGCTCATACCCATAACGCTGCCGCCGGAGAATGCAACCTTTAACGCAGGGGTAAGACCGCCGTTTTTTGCCGCCTGCGCGGTGCGCGCATTTGCTGCGGTTGCAACCTTCATGCCGATAAATCCTGCCAGCAGGGACACTGCTGCACCCAATACAAAAGTAAGCGCTTCTATCTTTAAAGCACCTTTATTTCCGGCAGCCAAAAACAAAGCAACCGCTGCAATAAAAGGCACCAACGCCTTGTATTCACGGTTCAAAAAAGCCATTGCTCCTTCCGAGATATAACCGCTGATACGCCGCAAGTCATCGTTCTCTACCGGCTGCCGGTTAATCCAGCGCGTTTTTGCAAAGGCATACAGCAACGCTGCAATGCTTCCCGCAAGAACAAGCGCCAATACGGAATACACAAGATTAGTCATCATACTATTACTCCTCTCAATACTTTTTCCTCTTGTATAAAGTTTTTATAGAAGATTCTATTGGGCATCTCTAAAAACTCGGTTAGATTTTTAGAGATGCCCGACGAGTTTTAATTTAAGTCTTTATATCATAATGACTTAAATTAAAACATCGCAACTTAAATCTAAGGAAAACCTCCCAAAACTGAAGTTTTTAGAGGTTCTCTATTGCAATTTATAACCACTGTTGCAGTGGTATGTCCAAAGTGTTTTTTATTGGACTAATTCTATATTTTAATACATGAAATATGTTTTTTCAAGCCCGATTTTGTAGCCATTTTGCGTTTCGTGCTCTATATAAGAGCCGGAGGTTAAACCATGAAACTCAAACGATTGTTGTTTCCATTCTTTGCCTGTATTGCCGCGGGGGTTTTCTTTCTACAATGCACACGGTGCACTCCGCTCACGGATACGCAGTTTAAGGAGCCTATTACGCTTGTTACGTATAACACGCAGACATTCTTTGACGCCGTAGAAGATGGTACCGAGTTTAAAGAATACAAAGGGAGCAAATCCCGATGGACCGATCAAAAGTATCGGGCACGTCTCGAACGGCTTAAAGGTACCATGTTCGCGGCAGGAGAAAAGCTGACCGGAAAAAAAGACCGGCTGCCCGATATTGCGGTCTTGCAAGAGGTTGAAAATAGCCGCGTGATTGAAGACTTTTGTAAACAACTGCCGAGCGGGGAAAATTATCCTTATGCAGTGTGTCCGCCGCGTTCGGAGAAAGGCGCCTTTACTACCGTAATCTTGAGTAAGTATCCCATTGAACAATACTTTGTACACCGGCTTTATACCGAGCAAAAGAACTCACTTCGTCCTCTGACGGAAGCGGTATTGAATACGGGAAGCAAAGATAAACCGCAGTTATTAACCGTATTTGCAGCACATTGGAAGTCAAAAACCGGCAGTTCCGACAGTGCGGCTGTCCGCGCTCAACAAGAAGCTCAGCTGATAAAGAAAATTCAAGAACATAGAGAAAAAAATCCGCACATTCCCTTTGTTGTATGCGGAGATTTTAATCAGACCCTTGAAGAATTTAATCAGCTGAATGATTTTCCGGTATGTTGGGATATAGAGGGTTATAGAGCCGAGTGTGAAGAAGGTACGCAGCCGGACGGCAGCTATTACTTTAAGAATTCGTGGGAGAAAATCGATCATATTTTCTACGAGAGCAGCGCGGACGGTTATGAGGATTTAGAAACAGCCTCGGATGCCGGAACGGCTTATATCGAACCGCTGCTGTTTTTCGTACTGTATGAACCGCCGCTTATTGAGGATGGTAAGCCGGTCAGGTACAATGTACTGACCGGCGAAGGATATTCCGACCATTTACCGCTCGGCTTTCGTTTTGAAATACGCGACTAGAAAAGAGAAATAAGCTTGCGGATTGTCCGGGTATCGGTTATTCCCCGATTGTCCGCAAGCAATTCATCCCGCGGTATTTGTATTGATAAAAGCTATCGGCAAGGGCTTTACGGTTCCGGTTTTAACCGGTATGCTATATAACGATTGGCAAGGGGGATGCTTCTATGCGCACTAAACAACCTATAGAAGAAATACGGCATTTTATCTATACCCAAACCCTCATAAAAAAATCCCGGCTTGTGGCTATTATCATGCTACCCGTTACGACTGCCGTCATTGTATTGCAGTATATTTCCGTCCTTCCGTCAGATAGGTTGATCAGATTATCCAATATTTTATGTGCGGTTATTCTCGGTTATATCGTAATCAAACCCCGCTTCATCATCCTGTATACGTTTCCGTGTTTGATTGCAGGATTGGTCAATATTTATCATGGCGGCAATTTGCTCGGACTTTCTTTATATCTGGCGGGATTACTCATTCTATTAAAAACGAATTTCTTTAAAACATATATTTGGTATAAAGTTAGTGTGTTGAGCGGCGGCTTTGCAGCCGTTTTAATTACCCAGTGGTTTCGGCATGGACGCACCGCTTTTATGCTTTCTTTGCTGCATATCGGGCTTGGGCTCGGTGTAGCAGGCGGTCTTTTTATCCTGTTTGCAGATGATTTAAAACACTATTATACACGAAAAACTCCCATCCGCGTATCTTCACTCCGGTTAACCGAGCGGCAACACCAATGCCTCTGCTTAGCGGCGGAGGGTATTACCTTCAAACAAATCGGCGAAAGACTTTGTATTTCGGAATCGGTTATAAAAAAAGAAATGACCGAAATTTACAAAGAGTTGAACGTTGCGAATTACCACGCTTTCCTCATTTTTATGCAGCAGCATGAACTGATTAAATAAGGTCATGAAGACAAACACGTCAGACCGTTTTTTAAACAACCCCGAAAAAAGAGAACCGAAAGTTCTTTTTTGAGAACTTCGGTTCTTTATGGAATCTCAACTTGACGGCAGAGAAAAGCTCCCTTACGCTTGAAGTATAGAGAAACGGAAATACCGGTCAACTTATCGTTTGAACGGCAAGTGTCTTCTAAGAACAAGGATTTGTTCGAAAGGCAGTTTGTAAACTGTATGCACAGATGCAAAGGAGTGATTATGCAAAGAAAAGTATCGTATCTTTTTATTCTGTCAGCTCTGCTTGCAGCAGCGGCTTGCAAAAATTCAGTAGACGGAACATCGCAGCTTTATGAACCGTTTAAAAGTAATCCGGTCACCATTACATGGAACGGTAAAGCGGACAAAGGTGTTGAAAGCTTTGAGGCGGATGTAGAAGTACATACGCTGAATAACCGTACCGATGTTCATGCGCAACTGCGCGACAAGTATCGCCTTGCCGTAAAAACCATTGCAGGACGGACATTTATCCGGCTCGACTTTCCCGCGGATGAACTGCACGGCATCGCTGCCCGCTCTATGCTGAGTAACGACAGCGAGATGATTATTTTTGACCCGCAAACCGAGGTCATTGAACAGCGTATTGCCCTCGATAATCCGAACGATTCAAGCTTTGATTTTTTAAAGGGTGAAACAGCCGTTAGCCGCGTCAATCTTAAGATGATTAGAGCGGAAGCTGCCCGACTTGCGTTCGATGTAGACGAAAATGAAGAAACGGGGTTATTGACGCTTAACCTGCCGCCAAACCTGCTCGGCTCAAATGCCGATGACCGGCTGATTTCTTCACGAGTGAGTTTTGATACGCATACCGATACACTGTATGAAGCGGAAACCGTTCATATCAGAGAAGACGGCACTAAAATAACCACCAACACCATCGTACTGTATGAGGATAAAGACGGGGAACCGGTTAAGGTCGGTTCGGTAACGGAGATTACCTACGATAACCCGAATAAGATTACCGGTATCAGCGAAGACGTTCCGATATACAACAGCGAAGATGATATTCCGAAACTAAGCCAAGCGGAGCATGCCGCCTTGCAGGAACAAGGCACGGTTGTACCGAATGAGCAGCTTATTTTCGGCGATCCGGGAGATTTAAGCTATAAAGAAACGGTTGTCGAAGTATATCAAGATATCGGAATCAATACGGCGCAGGATACGCTGTTTAAACTGCTGCTGCAGTAAATAAAGGAGGCAGAGCAATGAAAAAGAAATATGTAGCGCTATTGATATGTATCGTATGTATGATTACAGTTGCAACAGCCGAAGAAGAGGCAAAATCGAAAGCAAGACTTTATGATGCAGGTGTTGCCGGAGTAACAACGTATGCATTCGACGGCTTTGATTTCGAGGGATATAAGGCAAGTAAACACGGTCTTGATAATATTATAAAAGCGGAACACAAGTCTATTAAGGACGTTGAAGAGGAGCATCCGGATAAGAAGGGCAAGTTCGCCGTAGTCGGTCACAGTCAAGGCGGCTTACGTGCGCTTGCATTTGCAACGTATCTCCAAAACAACGATGCAGCAAGGCTGAATAATCTGCAAGCCGTAGTAACGGTTTCCGGCATCGATCAAGGCATAAAAGCACTCGATGGCGGATTGCCAGCAGCCAATGCAAAGATACGGCGAGATGCTGCAATACTAACCGAAGGCGCATGTGGAGTAGTAACTAATCCGGTACTGACGATCGGATTGATAGCGGCTGCTCCCAAGATTTTCAATATCAAGACATCCGAAGATATGAAAAATATCGCAAAAAAGATATTGAATATAATTACAAAATTCCAGCCGATGTTTGAGGCATGGGTAAAACCGGCTTTACAAGCAACAACAGCGGTCGCAGAGCAAGATGCCTTAAATAAGTACTGCGAAATTCGGGATATGATACCGCAAAGCAATTTTATAAAGCGAAATGTTATAGAATCAAAACCGTATCTCTATCAGGTGCAAACCGGCATAACATGGCATTTAGGATGGAAACAAGTAACAAACCGCTGGGGAGAGAAGTATTGGGCATTGCGTTGGCAGAAGAGTCCTGTATACAGCACGTACATCGGATATAAGCATACGTCAAAACTGCCGGAAAACATTCCGATGGGCTATATCGTCGGTACAAAAAACAATGTGTTGAGTATGACCGGCAGCGAAGAACAAGACATACGTAATGGGCTTAAATGGGTCGGAGGCATTTTTGCAACAGCAGAAGGTTTCCATATTGCAAAATGCGTGGGGATTGTCGGCTTATTTACGGGAAGTCCCCGCTATGCAGCAGCTTGCGCCAATGCCCGTGACTATTGCTGGAACTTCGACAGCCGCGTCAACGATCTGCTCGGCTCATCCGAACACGACGGCCTTGTTGCAAAAGAAAGCCAGTATATCCCGAAGACAGCGCATAAAAAAGTACTTGGCAGAACTACACAAGGATATACTACCTTTAACTACAATCATGCGGAGATTTTTAACTATAACGATACGAAGATGCCGCCGGAAGCTGTCCAAAAGGAGATTACAAGTATGATAGAGCAAGGTAAAAAGCGCCGCCAAGAACCTTAGTATAACTATTGCGGCAGCCTTTGCTGCCGCAGTCTTTAAAGGACTGTACTTATGAAAAAATACGCACTTTTTATCTTATCATCCTTATTGCTTACCGCATGTTCTTCCTGCGATTTGTTGTTCAATAACAATAAGCAGAAGGATGACGGAAAAGAACCTACTTATAGCCCCAATTATGCATGGCAATTAAAGTTAGACGGAACGCAAATCGGGTCTCAAATGTATATACAACAACAATTCCTTTATCTTGTTGAACGTATTCATAGGGAAGATGCCGACATACAACTGGTAAAAATAGATATGGAAACAGGCAGATATGTATGGAAAGCAGATCAGATATCAGATGGAGAAGAATGGAGATCGTCAAATGTCGTAAAGGCCGATAATAAACTTTATTTTATGAGGCCAAACAAGGGGCTTATCTATTGCTATGCAGAAAACAATGGCAAACTTCTTGCACGGATACAGATAGGAACGACGGAAACTGAAGCAATCTATAATCGGTGCTCGCTCGAAACAATTGTAACGGACGGAACTGCGCTGTATTGGGGAAGTGCGGGAGAGCCGGGGAGTATTAGCGCACACTTATTAAAGCTTAATGTAGATGCAATCGATTACACGCAAAACGGGGCAATACAAACCCGTGTTCCGCGCAGCCTATATACCAAAGCTGATTGGCGCCAATGTATTTTTTGGTCAGCTCCGATTATAGATGACAATATGCTTTATTTTAATACCTACAATCGCGACTATCCTGACGGCTACAGTACACTGGTAGCAATTGATTTACAAAGTGAAACGGTAAAATGGGAGAAACAATTATACGGTGTTGCCGGAACAACGCTTAATACGTTACTCGTACGAGATGATATTCTGTATGTTATCAATAGTTCTCTTTTACGCGTAAATAAGCATACCGGAGACATTTTAACCCGCTACGACAGCGAAGAAAATTCTATGGAACATCCGGCTACAACCCCTTCACCGTCTTTATGCGGCATTTGGTATGATAACGGTAGATTGTACTATACCACTATCTGTTCAAGCGATGCACATTCACAAACAGGTATACCGGAAAAATTTATTTATTCTCTCGTTTGCATCGATGCAAAGACGCTTAAATTCCTGTGGGGTTTCCATCCGGTAAGCGGAACAAGCAGTACCTATCCGGTAGTAAAGGATGGAAAGGCGTATATCGTAACGCATATAGATGGGCTGCGGGTATTCGATGCAAAGACAGGGAAGCTATTAGGCGTGGATAAAAGCATCATCGCATGGGGGGACGAGGCAAATGTGCTGTATAAAGATTACTTCATCTTTTTTAACAAGAACTTTAAAACCAACCGCGCAACCCTGTGTGCTATTCGGGTATAAGACGGATTGCGGCAGCCTGTGCTGCCGCAGTGTTTAAAGGACTGTACTTATGAAGAAATATAATTTTTTTATCTTATCAGCCTTATTGCTTACCGCTTGTTCTTCCTGCGATTTGCTATTCAATAACACTAAGCAGAAGGATGACGGAAAAGAACCTACTTATAGCCCCAATTATGCATGGCAATTAAAGCTGGACGGACGCCGAATCGGCTCTCAACCATATACCGAAGGACGGTATTTTTACCTTATCGAATATCTCTCCGATACGAAAGCAGTACAGCTGGTAAAAATAGATATGGAAACAGGCAGATATGTTTGGAAAGCAGAAACCCTTGACGACGGGCATGAATGGTATTCATCGAATATCGTAAAGGCCGGTAATAAGCTCTATTTTATGCGCCCTAATAGTGGCCTTATCTATTGCTATGCAGAAAATGACGGTAAACTCCTTGCGCGAACACAGATAGGAACGACGGAAGCAGAAGCGCTTCGAAACAGCTGTTCACTTGAAACAATTGTAACGGACGGAACGGCGCTCTATTGGGGCAGCGAAGGAGAGCCGGGAACAACGCCCATAAGCGGGCATTTATTAAAGCTGGATATTAATACAATAGATTATACAAAACACTCTACAGTACAAATTTGTGTACCTCATAGTTTGTATACAAAAGGAACCCGATACGAATGTACCTTCTGGTCAGCACCAATCATCGATGGCAATATACTTTTCTTTAATACTTTTAACATAAAACATCCAGAGGGTTACAGCACACTGGTAGCAATTGATCTACAAAGTGAAATGGTAAAATGGGAGAAAAAACTACATGGACTACGAGGGCGGGTTAACAATGATTTGATTATTAAAGATAATATCTTGTACATGCTTGATACAACGGCACTGCTGCGGGTTGATAAACATACCGGAGAAGTACTTACCCGATACGATGATGAAAAAGACCCGCCATACACGCAGCCGTTGATGATTCCAACGGTATCCCTATGCGGTATTTGGTATGATGACGGCAGATTGTATTACACCACCGTAGGCTCCACGGAAACCGCTTCGCAAACAGGAATGTCTAAAGACCTTGTGTATTCTCTCGTTTGTATCGATGCAAAAACGCTTAAATTCCTATGGGGTTTCCATCCGGTAAGCGGAACAAGCAGTACCTATCCGGTAGTAAAGGATGAAAAAGCGTATATCGTAACCCATATAGACGGGCTGCGGGTATTCGATGCAAAGACAGGGAAGTTGTTAGGCGTGGATAAAAGCATCGTCGCATGGGGGGACGAGGCAAATGTACTATATAAAGATTACTTCATCTTTTTTAACACTAACTTTAAAACCAACCGCGCAACCCTGTGCGCTATTCGGGTGTAGGGGGATTTGCGGCAGTCTCTGTTGCTGCCGCAGTCTTTAAAGGAGAAAACTGACATGAAACGCAAAACTTTTCTTTTTGGTAAGCGCAGTACCGGAATAAGCATTTTTTCTGCAACGACTATAATATTATTAATCCTGAGCAGTTCTTGCGATCTTCTATTTATGGGTGTAGAAAAGAAATATCCTCGCTATACCCCCAGTTATGCTTGGAAGCTCTGTTTGGAAAAGGTATGGGACACAAGCAATCCATACACTGAAGGGCGGTACCTGTATCTGCTAGAACGTGAAGATATGGAAACAATGTATCTGGTAAAACGCGATATGGAAACGGGAATCGATGAATGGACAGGGAATAAGATATATATCGGTGACGGCAAAAACTCTTCAAACATTGTAAAAATCGGAGATACTCTTTATATTATGCGCTTTGAAAGCGGGCTGTTGTATTGTTACTCAGATACGGACGGAAAATTATCGGCGTTAGTACAAATAGGATCGACAAAAGAAGAAATATCCCGTAACCGTAGCCTATCCAATACGATCATGACGGATGGTAGAGCGCTC
Source organism: Treponema medium (assembly GCF_017161265.1). NCBI lineage: Bacteria > Pseudomonadati > Spirochaetota > Spirochaetia > Treponematales > Treponemataceae > Treponema > Treponema medium. Next base: position 364,749 of record NZ_CP031393.1, read on the forward strand.
TATTGGGGTACAAACGACCTGTTAAAACTTGATGTAATGGCAATCGACTATACACAAGGGCACGCTATACAAATCCGGCCTCCCTCTCCGATGCATCTTAATGCTCATTGGAATGGGGGCGAATTAGTATCCGACCAGCTTATCGAAGATAATATTCTGTACCTGCTGACATGCAATCGAGAGTATCCAAACGGTTACGGGGTTGTCGTTGCCATCGATTTGCAAACCGAAACGATTAAATGGGAAAAACAGCTGGATAATATAGAGGGATACTCCGATAGTAAATTGTGCATCAGGGACGATGTATTATATGTGTTAACCAATTCCTTTATACGTATAGATAAAAGAGACGGCTCAATACTTAATCGGTATGACGGAGAAATAGCGCCTCCTTCAATAGGAAATCTTGCTGAGTCAACTGTTTCACTGCATAAAGTTCGATATGATAATGAACGTCTGTATTACATTACCGTGCGGTTTACGCGGGGACATAAAGGATGGCACAGTGATTATTCACTGATGTGCATCGACGCCGTAACATTAAAATTTTTATGGAGTGTGCCGTTAGAATACGGTTCATATCACACCCCTTTAACCGTTGTGAACGGAAAAATATATATAATAACATACGGCGCCGGCCTATTGGTATTCGATGCAAAAACGGGAAAACTTCTCGGCGTCGATAAAACGATTTCAGGTTTTGCTAACGGTATACATGTCTTGTATAAAAATCACTATATCTTCTTTAATAGGAACCTTGACGACAAATACGCAACTATTTCCGCTATTCGGGTGTAAATCCGGTATATGAGGAGGTATGCCAATGTATATAAAATCTAGAGTTATGCTTTGTCTTTTACTACTGTGTGTCCTATTACCGATCAACAGCAGTTGTAAAAATTTCTATATGGCGGAAGCAGCCGACAGAAACTCAAAACTTTCTGTAAGAGCGATCATTCAATCCGATAAAAACGAAGAAAGTATAATAAAAGTTTTTGTAGAAAACAGCGACGGGAATGCTGTAACGGCTGCCTCGGTTATCTGTATCGACAAAAACAATCGTGCGTACTTTTTGGAATTCGATGCAGCAAAATATTATTATTGGATACAAGCAGTATTACCGGATAACGGAGATATTAGAATACGCGTACATACCAATGCTGCAACCGATACACTGACGCTTACCGTACCGCATTATAAATTATCTAAAGCTCCACCAATTACCGTGTTTCAAGATGAGGTCGGAAAATCCGTACTGAAAGGAGAGACCATCTCTTCACAAAAGACAATTCAAATTGCGTGGGAACCTTTGGGCGAAGAATGCGTATATACGGTAGAAATTAAAACAGCGCTCAGCAGCGTGTATAGCTGCTCGTCAACGGCAGCTCAGCTTACCATTCCTGCTCATACTTTAACTGCGCATAAACAATACCGAATTATTATCACTGCACAAAGAATCGCAGGAGATCCTCTTTTAGAAAAAGCTTCTTATTATTCAGTATCGTCTCGCCGGACGGAAGGACTGCAATTTGAAACCGAATAAAATCTTTTTTATTTTTTTATTTGTCTCCTTGTTAAGCTGTCGGCACAATCTTGTCCAACCCCAAGATTTTACTATTGTGTCTCCGGTGGTTGGGAATGTCTACTATGACGATATTCCAATTGCCTGTGCTATCGACAAAAATATTACTTCCGTTTCTTGGAGTTCTTCACTCGATGGGAATCTTGGTACAGGCGCTCAAATATCCTGCTGCCTTTCTGCCGGTACGCATATTATTACTGCCCGTGATCAACAACGGGACATCAGTGTTTCCGTATCGATTACCGTAACGGAACGAGATAATATCGAAAAAAACGGAACAAGATTTTTGCTGCCATATCTCCCGTATACCTGTGTTATAAAAAATAATCAATATAAACCGTATATTGCATCCTTGGACGGATCGGCATCGGATTTAACAATTACAACAAAGCTGCAATCAAAATCGCGTTATAGCAATAACGTAGATAAAAATATCGTTGTGGAAACAAGTGAATTAAGCAGTGTCGGAGATGAATTAAAGTTATTCCGTTGTACCGGTTCCAGTGATATGCAAAAACTTCAAGTCATTTCTCCTCCTCGGATATTCAAACGGAATACTGTTTCTCCTTTACAGGACGAAAATGAAAGAAGCTTTCTTATTGTTAATACGGCGTTTCAATCGGGACAACCGCATAACATACTTTTTAAACGCTATTATACCTCGGATACCATAGCGGTGTGGCTCCCAAAAGAATATGCAGCCGATACCGCCGCCATCGATGCCTGTATCGCAGAATTTGAAAACACGATTTATATCCGAGTAACTGAGATTTGGGGAACGGCAGCGGATATTGACTATAATCAGAAATTTACGATTGTCTTTTCTCCTACGATTAATGATGAAAAAAGGGCGCTCGGCTTTTTTAATCCTGCCGATTTTTTTAAACGAAATAATGATACAAGCTCCGAAAATTATAATCCTGCCAGTAACGAAGGTGATATTATTTATGCTGCTATGCCGTCTTCAATACCGAACGATCAGTATTTTTACAAATCGATTGCCGCGACCATCGGACACGAATTAACCCATGCGATAACATTTACGAAAAAGACCTATAATCGAATTAAAGCAGGAGATACTCAAGCAAAACGCGCTGAAATATTTCTTGATGAAGGTATCAGTCACCTTTCCGAAAACCTGATAGGGTATGGTATTAGCGGGGGCAATATCAAATTTTTTCATGTCTTTCTTTCCAATACGTTGGGATATTCTTTTTGCAAAAACAGTGCAGCTGGCTTAGACGATTCAGTAGGACAGCGAGGCGCTATGACACTGTTTTTATCATGGTGTTTTTGGCAAAAGGGAGGTATGACGTGGAATAGCCAAGCTCATGTTCATGTCAAAGATGCCGGTGGCATAGCATTTTTACAAAAACTTATCAGCTCTCCCTATACCGGCTGGGAAGCAATCGGCGAAGCATTCGGTACGCCGACTGATACGCTCTTTTTGCAAATGCTAAGCGATTTGCGGCGAAAATGTCCTGTAACCGGTTTTTTGCCGTACAAACAAGACCCGCTAACCGACGAAGCTGTTGAGTTTTTACCTTGTATGGGAAAGATTAGCGGTGTAGTAGACCGGCACGGTAATGCGCTCATAATCGGTTTGCCGCATCCTCTATTAAACCGCAATGGAACCATCGATCGTTTATTACCGTATAGCTTTGTTTTTTACCGCGCCGAAGATTTTTACTTTGATGAAGTTCCTTTCGGAAATCCGATAAGCTGTACCTTTACTGGAACCGAGATTCTCGGTCGCGTGTTTTTTTGCATAACAAAAAAATGAGGCAGAATCAACACCCCCGACGCTCTAGGTCGGAGATGTTGATCTTATAAGATGGTTGCAGGCGATACGTTTTTTATCCGCGGCGCAGGGAATGTAGCAGTTTCTGCTTCATCGCAAAGAGTGTCTTTGTCAGCGACACCTTGTAGATGTGAGGATTGAGTAGGCGCCGGGAAGTCGGGTGTAAACATTCCAGCTGCCGGCTTGCCCGCTGATGCATCTCTTGCAGTGTTTCCTTTTTACCGGTGTATACGCCATCGGTAATTTTTAGGTGGAGCAATTCCTCTGCCTTTGCCGCCTTAAACGAGAAACTTTGGTAGTCGTTCAACGGATGATAATAGGTGTTCATTGCTTCGGCATCGAGCGTTTCATCATACAAACCGATAATATCAGCCTTAAAAAATCCGTCGTTGTCGTAGAGTCGCCACACTTGTTTAATGCCCGGATTGGTAATCTTTGCAGGATTATCCGAGAGCTTCATCACCGGCAGCCACGTTCCGTCATCGGATTGACGTGCGGCAAGTTTGTATACACCGGTAAACGAAGATTCTTGCCCGCCGGTTACCATGTGAGTGCCGACACCCCATGAATCAATCGGCGCTTTGTTCAAAATGAGCGATTCGATAATTTCTTCGGTTAGTTCGTTGGAAATGGAGATTTTGGCTTCGGGTAAACCGGCGGCGTCGAGCCGTTTCCGCACTTCGGTGCTTAAATACTGCATATCTCCCGAATCGAGCCTGACGCCGAAGTTTTTTCCTTGCGCTTGCAGTTTTTTCCCAACTTTTATCGCCGCCTCGATACCGGAACCGAGCGTATTGTAGGTGTCGATGAGAAATACCGATTTATCGGGATAGATGGAAGCGTATTGTTCAAACGCCTCTTCTTCGGTTGGGAAAGACATCACCCATGCGTGAGCCATAGTACCCATCACCGGCACACCGTAAAGCTTTCCGCCGAGCGTATTGCTGGTACCCGCCGCCCCGCCGATAATAGCCGCACGGGTAGCGCTCATTGCGCCATCCGCCCCCTGTGCGCGCCGCAAGCCGAATTCCATAATGGAGGATTTTCCCGACGCAAGCCAGATGCGGGCGGTCTTTGTCGCAATCAAACTCTGAAAGTTGATAGTGTTAAGGATAAGCCCTTCGAGAAGCAATGCTTCGATAATCGGCGCTTCGATACGCAATATCGGCTCACTGGGAAATATAAGGCTCCCTTCATCCATTGCCCATACCGAACCGGAAAAGCGAAAATCCTTGAGATAGTTGAGAAAGTCATCATCAAAAAGATGGAGAGTTGCAAGGTAGGCTATATCGGACTCATCAAAGTGAAAAGCTTGAATCGCTTCGAGCAGTGGCTCAAGTCCTGCAAGAACTGCGTACCCTCCTCTAAATGGATTACGCCTAAAAAACATATCAAAGACACACGGCCGATTGTTTTGGCGTTTAAAATAACCTTGAGCCATTGTCAGCTCATAAAGATCCGAAAAAAGCGCGTTGGTAATCATTATTTTACACTCCCTTATAACTAGACCTATTCGATAACTGCGTTTTCGAATAGGTCGACGAGTTCAAAATCGCACAAATAGCACGATGCGTGAACATCGCATTTCAAGGTAACCTGTTCGGAAACGGAAGCTTCCGAACAGGTTTACTGTTTTGCCCCATAGCTTTGAAATGGGCATCTCTAAAAACTCGGTTAGATTTTTAGAGATGCCCGACGAGTTTTTATTTAAGTCTTTATAATATAATGACTTAAATAAAAACATCGCAAATAAGCTTAAGGAAAACCTCTAAAAACTGAGGTTTTTAGAGGTTCCCAAATCTATTTCCCATACCTTACTTACCCTCCTATGGAGAGAATAAGTGCAATTTCACCAAGAGGGAGATCGACTTTTTCGGCGATAAAGTCGATCGAGAATCCTTGCCGTGCCAGTTCGACAACTTGTTCACGAGGATTCAAAAGTGGAGAAACTTTTGCTGCAGTTTCGGGAATGCCGATAGGTTTTTTATAAATCATCACGGTATTTGTTTTCGTATTGGCTGCCGGCGCCTCATCTTCTTGCGGTGAAGTTCGATAGGCTCCGAGAAATTCTTTTTGCATTCTCCATTTTTCATGTTCCTGCTCGACGAGCGCAATATGTTTATCCGTGTCGGAAAGCAGTTTTTCTATCTGTTGAATTTTATTTTCAAGTACCGTTACCGCATGATCCGATTCGTGTTCAATATCGATAATAAGCCGATTTACTTCTTCCCGAATGCGATCACGGTATGCATTTTGTGAAAAGTTATGTGATATCTTTCGATAAAAAACAATCATTAAAATAATATTAATACAGAGCAATATGAGTGCAGCAATAAGCATAGGGATTATCCTGAAATATCGATTTTCTTTCCAAGCGATGGGTCTTGAATATAATATGATTTTTCGTCTGTAAGGGGCGAATCGTGTTTTTGCTTTTGAGGGGTATCGTTGAATGCTCCTCCGGAAGAACCGTTCGAACCGTCTTTATTTATCGCCGTTTTCTCGGCTCCTGTGGCTTCGGTCTTTTGTACCGTTTGTTGACGCCGCGCCGCATCTTCCTTATTGGCTTGCTGACTGTTTTCGAATTCTGCAGCAAACGTCTGCCGTGCGTCTCCTTGGAGCTTTCCGACCTTATCAAGTTGAGTATAAAGTGTCTGCAGATCAATCGGTTGAATACCCACTGGGCGTCCTCTTTACGTCGTCATCATTGGTATAGTCTTCATAAGGGCCATACCGCACGAGACCGTTTTGCAAAAAGAATGTTGTTGCTTTACAATCAACCCGCACATCTTCGATAATATCTTTAATAACGATTCGTACACCCGTATAAATATTTCCGGAAACAGATACCCGCCCTTCCGTTTTAAGCGCAGTAAGATAATCTCGTATCCGTTCTATCTCGTTCCGCAGTTCTTTAATCTCCGTCTCGTTAATATAGCGTAGCTCTTTTTTCTTTTTAAGCAACGCTTCTTTTTCTTCGGAAAGCTCTTTGAGAATCTTTTTTTGACCTTCAAGTGATTTTAAATCCAGCTTCAACGCAGTGAGCGCTTTTTCGGAGGCAAGCAATTTTTTCTCTAATATGATCAACCGCTCTTTACTGCGTGGATCAAACCCGACGCTGATAACCGTATCGGAACCGCCTGCAGGACTACCGAGATTTCGGGCATATACCCCTTCGCATGCGATTACTTGACTACCAATAATGTCTGCACGTTTTCCACGGCAGATAACTTTATGGTTAGCGACAATTTTTGAATTTAAAATACCGTCAGATACGATAACCATATCGCCTGCTTCTACCAATTCGATATTTTGGATAAATTTTGACCATATCGATTTGCCTGCACGTATATGCCCGCCTTCTTTTCCGGCAATACCTTGACTGACGACGATATCTCCTTCCGCATCTAACGATGCCTTCCCGACGGTACCCTTTACTTCGATATTACCCGCAGCTTTAATAGAGAAGCCGTCGTCAACATTGCCCTTAACATATACGGTGCCGAGGAACATGATATTACCGGTCTTGATCGACACATTGCCTTCAATCGTCATAATCGGTTCAACATTGATCTTGTTCTTTATCAGCAGGACTTGTCCTTTCGTTTCGGCAACAACCGTCAAATTGTCCTCAGCCAATCGGGTGTTTTTTCCCAATGGGATAGCGATATCCTTACCGGCTGCAGCAGGCAGGTATTTTCCGGTAACGGTTCTTCCGCTCTTGCCTTCCTCAGCAGGAACCTTTTGCGCGAGGGGCTGCCCTTCAATGACATTCTGAATAAGATTGAGTTCTTTAAAGTTAATCTGCCCGCTCTTGTTTTCTTTGAGGCGCAGCTGTGAATTATCGGTTTCAAAATTGAAAAGAATCTTAGCATCGGCACCTTTTTGCGGCGGTGTTCCTTCCGCAATCAGATAATTTTCGCGATATACGGGACTGTCTTGGAATTGCTTAACTCTTTTTTCATTAACACCCGAAATAACGCGATTATTTGATAAGAAAGTGATAATCATATCTGCCGACACATCAGCGCCGCCGGGCATCGGAGGCGACACGAAAAGATATGCCCTCATCTCATCATCACTGATTTCAACAGACATCAGCGCATCGTTGCCGGGCACATATTCATAATGTCCTATTCTAACATATTCATCCGCACATGCCTTGACAATCGGTTTTAAAATTTCATCCGGCGGAACAGCCACATTTCTATCGCGTATTCGTTCTACGACATCGGCAAGCGCAATTTTTCTGCCGTTACCGCTGGGCGGTGTAACTTTCAGGAATACGCCATCGGGAGCACAGAAGACATACGCGGCTCCGTCTCTATTCATATTTTCTTCCGGTACTTCTTCCGCACTGAGACCTGCAACGGTTTCTGCGTGGACAGTAGGCTTATGTACTTTGTGTGCTTCGTAAGCGCGGATTTTCCATTCTTTAGGGTTTAAGACAAAAAAACCTGAAGCCCCTTTTTGTAAAATTTCATAGTCGATAAGGGAGCGGCGTAAGCCAAGTTCAACAGCAGCATTGTCGATTGCTTCTTCGAGGGTTTGCCCGGTAACTTCAACAAAAAAACGGGAGGAATCCTTTTCATATTGTTCTTTCATCTGCTCCCGAATTTGTTCAAAATGTATCATAGCAACTCTCCTAACGGATACCCTTACGAATATTACTCAATTTTGCTTTAAGTTTTAGATTTGCACTGGTGTGAATCTGAGATACTCGCGATTCGGTTACCTCTAATACTTTTCCAATTTCCCGTAATGTCATATCCTCATAGTAATACATAATTAATACTTTTTTTTCTCTATCGGGAAGTTCATTAATTGCGTCCACGATAATTCGCTTCATTTCCTCCCGCTCTACAATGACATCAGGATTAAGCGAAGCAGGCGCTTCAATACTATCGACAACCGGCGTCTGCTCGGAATCGTCCGATCCAAACCGTAAATCCGTAAGGGAAATAATACTGGTGCCTGAAATCTTTAATAAAACCTGATGAAATTCTTCCACACTCATACTGAGCGCTTCGGCAATCTCCGAATCGGTTGCAGCGTGCCCCAACCGGGCTTCCAAATCCGCTATAACTTCTTCAATTTCACGGGATTGCTGACGTACCGAACGGGGAACCCAATCGATTGAACGTAATTCATCGAAGATAGCGCCGCGTATACGGGTAACGGCATAAGTATTGAATTTTACATTTTTTTCGGGATCATATTTATCGATAGCATCCAGAAGACCGAATACACCGTACCCGACCAAATCATCAAACTCAACATTGTTCGGCATACCGACCGCAACCTTACCGGCAACATATTTTACAAGCGGTGCATATTTTATAATAAAAAACTCACGGAGCTGTGGGTCTTGCGTATGTTTATATTCAAGCCAAAGCTCGTCTTCCGGTCTCGTATCTAAACTGACATTTCCCATACTATATCAACACCCACCCTCTAATCCTCAGTTGCTAAAACAGTTCTAATGGCCTGAGCCATTACTTTACTATCGGTACCGCCAGTCTGAATACCGATCATAGAAAAACCGCTACTATCCGTTTGTATGCTGTCATCAATATTCTCATTTTCATCAAAACCATCATCATCTATAAATGATCCCATATTGGGTAAATCTGATAAGCCGCTATTATCATCCTGAGAACTGTCGTCAAATGAAAGGGGAGAAGAATCCACAGATTCGGTGTTTTTACGAGCATTATCGCTATCGGAGCTGTTCGAAAGAGAGCGACCGGAACCCGATTCCGTACTTTGGGACTCTGCCTGCGTTTCTGCAGCGTTCGGTGTTGCAGTAGTCTCCGCGTTATCGCCTGCCGTTACCGGCGCGGCAACACCCAAGTCGTCATCAAGGGTAATATTAATATTTGCTCCGGAAGAACTACTCGCCGTTTCAGCGATATCCGATGACGCCGGAGATGTAAAAAGATCGGGGATAAATCGCTCCAAGAGAATCCGTGCGCATAACACAAAGATTCCGGCTCCTATACCGGCAATAAGCCCCCTTCCCAAAATATGTAAGAACCGTACCCCGCTTATCAGTCCGATAAGCATAGATAAAACGCATGTTGCACCGGCAATGATTAAGGGAGCTTTTAGCTTCAACACGGACAGACCTCCACTTCAATAGCTTATGCGAATTTCTATCTCTCGTCAAGGTATTGCCGGAAATTCTTCCGGGTAATCGCATCAGACTGTTTTTAGCGACCCCGCAGAATCATTGAGGCTGTTCAACCAGAACTGCCAAGGATGGCGGTGGTTCCATGCAGTAGCGATGTTTTTTGCTTGAGCAAAAAACTCGCGTTCAAAAATTGACAAGGAGGTCAATTTTTGAACTTGCCACGGATGTATAACAGTTGAAGATGGCGCGTGATGCGTTTGCCTGTCTGTTAGAAAAAAATAAGGCGCCAACGAATAATGACGCCTTATTTTTCGCAATCTTGCAAAGAAGCCGGTTAAACCTTAAACTTATTAACCTCGGCTACTAAGCCTTCAATATTCTGTTTATTCTTTTGTGTAATTTCATTTACTTCTTGCACAGCATTATTGATTTGCACTGCTCCCGTAGCCATTTCATTCATACTGTCGGTAATAACACGAGTAAGATCGTTCAGCTTCTGCATCTCTTCCGCAACCCCTTCGCCACCTTTGAGCATTTCGGCAGAACCCTCGCTTACTTCAACCGTTACCATATTGATATTTTTAATTGCGGCAAGCACTTCTCTACTACCATTTTCTTGTTCACGCATTGCCTCAGTTAAACGGTCACTCATCGACTTTACCTGTTCCGATAAGTTAAAGATGGTGCTGAATTTTTCTTCGGCTGTTCTGGAAGAATCCGAAAGCGTTTCGATTTCTCCGCTTAATATTTTCAGCGTTGCAGTGATTGCTTTACCTTGCGTTGCGGAATCTTCCGCCAGCTTTCGGATTTCGTCGGCGACAACCGCGAAACCCTTACCGGCTTCCCCTGCGTGTGCGGCTTCTATTGCGGCGTTCATTGCAAGTAAGTTTGTCTGCGAAGCAATATGCTGAATAACGCTCGAAGCTTCCAGCAAACCACCTGATTCCTCTGCAATTTTCTGCGTTACGGTATTGGCAGTCACAACGGTCTCTTTGCCGTCTCCGGTTGCGGAGGCTAATTTCTTAATAGCGCTGTCGGTATTTTCAAGCGTTTTGGTAATGGAAGCAATATTTGCAACCATCTGTTCTATAGAAGAAGACGATTGTGCAACGCTTGATGCCTGTGCTTCGATACTGGTATTAAGCTGTTTAATCGTCCGGACAATCTCTTCGATAGTGGATGCTGTTTCGGTTACGCTTGCCGCTTGCGTCATTGCCTGCTGCTTTACACTTTCAATATTTGTGCTGATTTGATGGATAGCGCTTGCGGTTTCGACCATGTTGGAAGCAAGTTCATTTCCAATTTCTTCCATTGATCCGCTATTTGCACCGACAGCACGTACCGACAGGGCAAGTTTTTCTATTGTTTCGTTGAAATATGCGGACAAATTTGTTATTTCATCATTTCCGAAAACCGGTAAACGGACAGTTAAATCTCCTTCGCCGTGAGCGATATCTCGTAATGCAGCGACAACCGCCTGAACAGGCTGCATCATTTTATAGGCGATAATATACACAATGCCAAGCGATAATACTAAAATAATAATGCCGATAACCATAATGCCTTTGCGAAGTGCGTTCACGGTTCTCATAAATTCATCCACCGGAGCTTTTATAATAACCGTCCAGCCGGTTACCGGCACGGTAGCGTAAGAGGCTATATACCTGATATCATCATATTCATAATAGCCGACTTCACTTTTTTGAGTATCAAGTGCATGCTGGGTAAAAGCCGCTAAAGAGGTAAGCGATGAGTTTTTTTTGACCATTTCTAGCGGATTTTGTTTACTTGTTACCATCTCATAATTTTTATGCGCTATGACAGTCCCTGTTAATCCGAGTATATAACATTCACCGGTTTTTCCGACGATAATATCGCTTATCTCTTGAGAAAGCAATTTTGCCGGTGCCGCCGCACTAAGAACACCGATGATGGTATCCATGTCGTCATACAGCGGAACAGCAAAGAGTATTTGCATATTATTCGTTATTTGCGAAAGAAATGGTTCCGTAATATAGTTTTTTCCCCTAGCAGCGGACTGAAACCATTCCCTGTCACTTACAAGCGTGAGGGATCTATGCGCGTCATACCGATTACCTTCGAGATCACACACACCGAAGTAATCTATATTTGCATTTCGTTTCGCTTCTATTGCTAGCATTTGCGCCTTTTCCTGCAATGAAAGACTATTGTCGCGTAAAAACGGCATACGGGCAAGTCCTTCTACAAATTGTACAAAGGAAGAGGCTCTTCCGTCGACAACTTCTGCAATATCTGTCGCCTTATCGGTAAGATGGGCTTCAATTTTTTCCATAACGGCTTTACGGGCTGTCCTTATTGTCAAAGTTCCCAGCGTAATGCCCGCCGCTAAAATCAATAACCCAAAAAATAAAACAAGCTTATATCTAAGCGGGAAAATTCGTTTTCCTGTGGTCATAAGGTATCTCCCGTCTTGATGTGTTTCCTGTATGTGTACAGACTTATTGGAAGGTGTGTGTCGGGGGGGGGGGGGGTATTATACTTTTTTCATTCATTTTGTCAAGCATCTCCTTTAGACAAATTTAAGATTGCATCAAACTACTGCATTACATGACATTTCCAAAGGATTAATAAGGCTTTAGAAAATTCTTACATTCAATGCTGTGAATACTACTCTTGTAACAGTGAATAGTTGGTAAAAAAATCCGCTGTTATTATGGAATCCTTCACTTGTAGGATGCGTAGCCGGCAACCGCCTGCTTATAGAGAAATGCTAATATTTTTATGTATATCAACTTTCTCTAATAACTTTATGTTAAGATATTATCACTTTACCACCGACTTATTCAAGGTATGAAAAGCATCAGATACCTTCTGAAAATATGCATACTGTCTAAACCTCGTGTACAAAGACGTACAATGTTCACGTTGCCCGCCATGAATGGCAGACGTGTTAACGGAACATTTTTTTAACGGAGCCGAAAACGCCACGAGTAATTTCCCGTCCGACTGAGCGGGTGATGCTGTCAACTAAAATTCTTCCCAACCGGTCTGTGGTGCTTTGATTTTTCCGTTTTGCGGCTTCTTCCAGTCTTAACTTTGCCGCTTCCGCCCTTGCTTTGGCGTTTTCGGCTCGTATAAGCGCCGCTTCTTCTTTTACCTTTGCTGCGGTTTCTTTTGCGAGCTGTTTTTCTTCGGCTTGTCGTGCTACAGCTTCAGCCTGTTCGGTAAATTGCTTGGTAAGAATCTCGTAGGCGGATTCACGGTCTACAGGATCCTTGTATTTGTATAACAAGGGAGATTCTTCTACCAACGCTGTAATTTTAGCGCTGTCAATTACACCTATTTTACTGTGAGGAGGAGCAATCAGTGTCCGCTGGGTTATGGAAGGGCTGCCGTCCTGCTGCAAAACGGAAACAAGGGCTTCTCCGGTTTTAAGCTGTGTGATGACTTGAGCGGTGTCGAACGCAGGATTGACGCGGAAGGTCTCGGCTGCAAGGCGTATGGCTTTTGCGTCCTTAGGGGTAAACGCCCTCAACGCATGCTGAATTTTATTTCCCAACTGACCAAGGATCGCTTCGGGAATATCGGCGGGATTTTGGGTGACGAAAAAGACTGCAACGCCTTTCGACCGGATTAAACGCATAATTTGTTCAATCTTTTGAAGCAATATTTTTGATCCGTTATCAAACAATAAATGAGCCTCATCAAAGAAAAAGACAATTTTCGGTTTTTCAGCATCGCCGATTTCCGGGAGATTCTCGTAAAGCTCGGATAAGAACCATAACAAAAAGGTTGAATACAGCATGGGCTTTTGGTACAGTTTGACGGCATTTAATATATTGATATATCCGCGTCCCTCGAATGTTTGCTTAAAAAAATCAGTGAGGTCTAAAGCCGGTTCGCCGAAAAAATTATCCGCTCCTTCATTTTCGAGCGTTAAAAGATTCCGCTGAATTGCTCCTATCGAGGTGTCGGAGATATTACCATATTTTAATTTTAAATCCTGCTTATTTTCACTGATATAATGGAGCATTGCTTTAAGATCCTTTAAATCCAAAAGCAATAGCCCGTCCTCATCGGCGACCCTGAACGCGATATTCAGTACGCCGGTTTGTACTTCGTTAAGGTCTAACAGGCGAGAGAGCAACAACGGCCCCATTTCAGAAATCGTAGTGCGTATGGGGTGTCCCGTTTCTTGTAAGATACTCCACATCCGCACGGGATAACTTTTAAATTCAAAGTTTGAAATATGCAAGAGACTGAGCCGTTCTTGCAGTTTGACACTCGATTCACCTTTTTCGGCAAAACCGCACAGGTCGCCTTTCACATCCGGTAAAAACACCGGCACGCCTAAATCGCTGAATGCTTCCGCAATTACTTTGAGCGTAACGGTCTTTCCCGTACCGGTAGCTCCCGTAATAAGTCCGTGCCTATTCGCCCTCATCGGCAAAAGCTCTACGGCGGTTTCACCGCGACCTAAAAAAATTGCTTCGCTCATAATGCTTCCTTATAATGGTAATAAAGAAGGCAACCACTAAAAATATTTTTGATGCAGTTGCCATGGAATTTCGTCTCTATGTCCGCTTAACCCGTTTAAAGAGTTCCTCGCGGGTAAACACAATCCAGATTGGGCGGCCGTGCGGACAAATTGGTTCGGGAAGTTCAAAGGCTTGCGCCGCAATGCGCTGCTGTGTTACGGGATCGAGGATGGCATGATCCTTACAGGCAGCGCGGCAAGCTGCTGAGGCTAAAACCTGATAGAGGATATCACCGGCATTTTTACGGACGCCGCTGATGTCGCGGATAAGATCGCGTTCCGTGCCTGTCCATCGTGCCGGTACGGCGGTTACCTGCCATACGCCTGCACCTTCATCGGAGAGGGCAAACCCCGCCTTACACAGCAGTTCCTGATGTTTTTTGATAAACGCATCGTCTTCTTCCGATGAAGTAATAATCCGGTAGGGGATTAATAGCTCCTGTACGCCGCCGGTATTGCGCCGCAGCTGCTCAAAGATAATCCGCTCGTGGGCGGCATGTTGGTCGATTAAATACAGCGCATCGTTTTTTTCTACTGCGATAAAGGTACCGGCGACCTGTCCGAGCAGCTTAAAATCTGCCGGAGGAAGATCCGGCGGCGGCTGTAAATATACTGCCATACCCGTAGCCGCAGGCGGCGGAATAATATGCCCGCTTGCCGAATAGCTAACCGCCGCTGTCGCCGCTATTTGGCGGAATGCACTGCCGTATCCGCCCTGTGCATCACCATATTCTGCTTGATTACCGGATAACTCGCGGACGTATCCATACTCAGCAGCCGGTGTACCGGCATCGTTTCCGTACGCCTTTCCATATTGGTCATAGTCATCGGCTGTTGTGCCAGCAACTGGGTTACCATTTTTACCGTATCCATACTTACCGGCTGTCATACCGGAATGCAGCGGCTGCGGATATGCTCCTGCCGGAGAACCGTGCTTTTGTGCGAGAGACTCCGCATACAGCCTATTTTGTTCGCTCCATGCCGAATACGGTACAACATCCGGCTGCAGACTGCCTTGGGAAAAATTGTCTTGACTATTATCACTTCCAATCTGCCCGCTTGCACCACCTCCGAGGCCGTTGTTTACAAAACCGTTGCTTTTGTCCATAGCCTGCCCTGCTCCGCCATACTGAAAATCCAGCGGGCGGGTAAGGCTTTGATCATACTTCTCTTTTAAGAGACTTGCAACGGTATGCTGTCGATAGAAGGCGCCGACGGCGCTGCTAACGGCATGGTGGATGGCGCCGTAATCTTGAAAGCGTGCTTCTTTTTTTGCGGGGTGAATGTTAAAGTCAACACGGGAAGGTTCTACCGTTAAGAATAAAAACGCAACGGGATGTCCACCGTTGGGAAAATAGCCTTCGCTGCCGTACTCGATTGCCTGCGTAAGCCCGAACTCGGTAATCCTTCTGCCGTTGACAAACACCATGATGGCGCGTTTATCACTGCGAACGACATCCGGACTGCCGAGCACAATACGGAACGAAAAATGCTCACCGCCTCCCTCAATTTCAAAAAAGAGCGCTTCGGGTTCTTTAAACGAAAAAGCAGCGAGGCAGCGTTCCCGCAACGACTTCGCAGGAGCAAGGAGAAAACGGAGCATTCCGTCCGTGACAAAGCGCATTTCGGTTGTATAGTGAGGGAGGGCTTTGTCAAGAAAGATTGTTCTACATAGCGCAGTCTCGGCAGCCGCCCGCTTTAAAAACTGCTTGCGAGCGGGAAAATTTTCAAAGAGGTTTTCTACCTGCACCACCGTACCGGCATTTAGACGCGCCGGCAGTATCTTCCCCAGCTGCAATTTCCATGCGGCGGGACCGTTTCGCGTCGAGGTAATTTCAAGATCGCTGACCGCTTTAATAGAAGAAAGCGCTTCACCGCGGAATCCGAGACTGTGTAAGGAGAGCAAATCTTCCGCCGTGGAAATTTTGCTCGTGGTGTGAGTGTCCGTACAGATTGCGAGGTCTTCACGGCTCATTCCGCAGCCGTTATCCGTAACCCGAATGCGGTCGATACCACCGCCCGAGATTTCCACCTGCACCTTTGAAGCGCCTGCATCGATTGCATTGTCTAAAAGCTCGCGGATAACGGCTGCGGGGCGATCGATAACCTCTCCCGCTGCAATTTTCCGCGCCGTTTCTGCATCAAGCGCTTTTACCGGCTTGTACACAGCAGCGGAATCAGCTGATTGAACCGCAGCCTTCTTCGACGTATTAGAGGGGGATAAACCAACAGCATCGGCAGCAACAGCCGTATCGGGATGAGAAGAAGCTTTAGATATTTCAGGTGATTGAGGCGCGGTATCCATTGCTATACGTCATCAACTGAAAAGAGCTCAAGTTCAGGCTTATCCTGTGGCGGTACCGGCTGATTCATCAATATCTGCACCTTGCTTTCTATTTTATCAATATCTTTTTCCAAAGTTTTAGCGAGTTTTATTCCTTCTTCAAAAGCGGCAAGAGCCTCTTCCAACGGAAGATCGGCACTCTTGATTTTTTCGCTGATTTCTTCAAGCCGTGCTAACCGTTCTTCAAACTTTTTCAACTTCTTCTCCTTCCATGCTCAAGGCAATCGTCCAGACTGTTTTTAACAGCCCCGCAGAATAATAAACCGTAATGATGATAACATAAAAAACAAGAAAAAATCAAATAGCATTAATACAATTTTTTTAGTTTGTTTGCGATTTTATTTATGAATAGGATTGAATAGCCTGACGGTATCCGCACCGAGCTTGTTGATTGTTTTAACAATAATGATGCAATTCAATCTTGTTGATATTTTTTTGATATAACGAAGCCCGTATACTTATATCTGATTTCATCACAATGTTTAAACTCTGCATCAACAACCCCGACGCAGAGCATTGCCGAGGACAGCGAGTATTAAACCCTCCGCACGAATAAGCTCATTAAATTAAAAAATAGTATTTTATACATTTTGATATTTCTATTACTAATTAATGAACGAAACAATAAATATGCTTTTTACTTAATATATGAGTATCTCTTGGATTATCAACAATGAGCATAGTAATAACATTCTCAAAAAAAATATTATTAACTTTAAAGAAGCGAAGCCGCTTTAGCGGCGGAGCGATATAAGGAATTTCTATGCTAAATGCAATATCAGGTTGAAGCGAGTATTATGTTTTGTATTCGATGACATTTCTATTTTTATCATAATATATGAGACAAAACAAGTTGATATAGCATCATTTTTATATGCATTTCACTGAGGTTCAACATCTATATGCATATATGGTTCATATACACCATATAAATTCTGATATTCTTTGTATAAATACTCATATTCTTTGCGAAATTTTTCTATCCCTAAGTTTAAATCAAATAGTTTAATAGTCTTTTTATATATTTCATACAATATGAAAATCTCATCATTTCGCAAGAGATCTTTTTGATGCTTATCAATATATTGGTTATAAAGTTGAGTAATCTCTAAAAAATTTTTCTTTTGAATGAGATAAGAACAATAAGCAGGCTGATTTACTTCTAACAGTTTTCTCATACTTGAATTATGCGAATAGGTAATATTTCCTATTATATAGTAATTAGAAGCAATTAAGTTTAAATTAATAATAGATTGGGTCATATTAGTTATCAAAAAATCATAAGTTCTATTTTTTTTATCAATCGTATTATTTATTATGAGCAAAACTACTGCTATTAATAAAATAGCAAGTCCCCCATATAGAATATTAGAAAAAGTAAATACTTTATGCAAATTAACTTTAACCTTTTTTTGACGCTTACCGCATTTTGGGCAAAAAAACATCCCCTTCATTTAGTGTATTTGAGCATTTACTACATATCATATTCATATCATTCTCCTTTATATTCATAACGCTCCTCTGCGTAATGAAGTTCTCCTCTCCATTGCTGCTCTATCTTACAACAAATTTTATTTCCTTGCCTATAATATTCATACCATTTATTATCAGTAAAACCATTTCCTTCATATATTAGTTTTCCTTCACCATCATACTCTTTTACGTTTCTGATGGTCAGCCATTTATATATGGTTTCACCGTTATACTCTATTGGAATGTATTGTTTCTGACCAGCAGATAACGCTTTATCCTGCCCCCACGCTGTACATATCCCGATCATCAAAAAAAATAAAAAGCTATACAACTTAATCTTATTTCTCATCTTTTCACCATCCTTCGTGCAATGTCCTTTTCCATTACAATTATTTTATTTTTTATTGAAAAAATACTTTGACTTCTTCCGCTCCTGCCTGCCGTTAGGCAGTCAAACCTAACATTCGTTTTAAACCGCATTTTTTGCAAATGCAAAAAATGTTGGCTTTGAAAACTGTGTTATGTAATTATTTCATTTTAGCCAATTTAATGCCTTTTCTACAACTTTATTATACCATTCTTTCTCACTATGGCTCTCTATAGCTACAGTTTTAGAATATTCAAAGAAAGATTTTACTTGTTCTGAATTAGGTGTATATGAAGCTTTAAATGAATCTTCAAGCATTTTTTTGAATACAGTGAGTGGAATAGGAACAATTACAGATCTTCCACCATAATAGGAAATATTTAAATTATGCAAACCATAAAAATGAGCAATACACGCTTCATTTATTATTGGTGCAACAAAAAGACAGTAAGCATTTTTATTTATTTCTTTTTTAAATTTTGCCAAATGTCTTGGAACAGGCTCGCCTTCCATTTCATATTGCTTCTGCCCACTTGCCATTGTTACTTCAACGGTTAGACCGAAACTATCATAATCACAAACAATATCTGCCATGTTACCTTGTGCAGTAGACATTGGATTACCAAAATCATCAAATTTAAGATTTGCTTTAATGTTCCCCCCATCAAGCATAGTCATTCCACGCCAAACATTCCATTCCAAAATTAAAGAAGGGTCGTAAATGTCATTTTCTTCTATTTTTTTGAATGTATCTTGGATATCATCATATTTTTTATAATCTTTAATCTCTGCAACTTGTGTTTGAATTATTTTTTCTTTTTTTGCGATTATCAAATCATCAAGTTTTTCTTTTAAATCAAGAACAGAAGCTGTTTCTGAGATTTCTTCTGATGGATTTTCAATTTTAATTTTCTGAATCAATGCAGATTTATCATCAGTAAGCAGTTTTGGAAGTTCAGAATTTCCAAGATAATTTAAATATTTTTCTTTATCGCCTACAAAGATTGGTTCACGAGAAATATTTTGTAAAATAAATTCTACATCAGTTCTTTTTTCTGGAAGGATTGAAAGTGAACGGCCAATGTGAGAAATCGAAACAAGTCCTGTTGCACGAAGATATCGAATACAAGCATCTGCATAATCATGCATATTACTTGCTTTTGTTTGCAAGAATTTTTTTACCGTCGCAATATTATTTTCCCGTATTGAAGTTTCACCTTTTAAAATCTCTGCTTTATAGATTTCTTGTAATTCATCTACTTGATAGTAATACTTAAACTCTCGATATTTCTTTGCAGTCTTTTCGCGATCAATTCTAAACTTCTCTATTTTCTTTACTATTTTATCAAAATTTCGATAATCAGTAAGTTGCAAACCAAATATCATAAGTTCATCAAATTTTAGAGTTCCAAGAGTGTAAATCAACCGCAGAATTTCAAGATAAGGTTTTACATAAAAAGTTGCTGCTTTTTCACTTGGAATATGATAGGGAGAAGGTATTTGAAACTTAAGTAATTGGCGTAAAAAGACATCCTCTTTTCGTTTGGCGGAAATTAATGCTTTTCCAGCGTTTGTAAGTATAATTTTAGGTTCAAGTAATACAAAACCTAATGCTTTTGGAGCACGATTTATCCTATCTCTTGCACTAAAAGCTGGATCATTATTCCCAGAACCATTGAAAAAATTTTCATTTCGCAAGAGTTCCATAAATGCAATTTGCGTTTCCGTATTCCATTTTTTACCTTCAAGCTTTCTACGCAAAAGGTCGATTTCAGGAATCATTTTTTCTGGAGTTCGGGGAGATGTTGTAATGAATAAAACTTTGCTGTCTATGGATTTTGCCATGATTATTCCTTATAATTTGCAACTAAAATATGATTTGCAGCAACTTTGAACCTGTTACGAATATTTACAGCATATTTTTTTGCATATTCATCGACTATCATATTTCCATAAAGTTCTTCTGTAAGTGAAGTTTTTCCAATTACCATTAAAGCTTTACAACCAAGATTTTTAAAATCTTGTGCTAATTTTCGATGAGAATCATCATTAAATCCATCTTTGTATTCTTTATTTCCATAATCAGAAAATACGCAATCATAAGGAGGATCTAAGAAAACAAAATCATTAGATTTTGTCATATCAAAAATTTCTTTATAATCTTTATTATAAATTTGTGTATGAGCAAGAAGATTTGAATGTTCTTTTGAAACCAACGAAGTATTTAAATGCTGATACCTTCCGAATGGAACGTTAAATTCACCTTTAGCATTATATCTTATCATTCCAGAGTAAGCTGTTTTATTTATAAAAAAATAAATTAAAGCATCAGAATATTTTTTTTCAGATAAACCATTATACATATTACGAATTTGATAATATAAATATTCATTTTTATCTTCCACATGTTTTTTCGGATGAAGTTTTTTTAGTTCATCAAAGTCATGACGATTTTCTTCATAAATCTTTTCTATTGCATCTAATTCTTTGCGAAGATTTGCAAAATCGGTTTTTACACCATCATAAAACATTATGAGTTTAGAATTTATATCATTGATAATTGCATTTTGAGGCTCTAAATAGAAATACAGAGCGCCTCCACCAAAGAAAGGTTCTATGTATCGCCCATTAAACTGCGGAATTTGCTTTTTTATGTTTGGAATCTCCTTAGATTTTCCACCACGATATTTTATCAAAGGTTTCATATTAAAACTATATCATAAAACTAAATTTATTATAACTGCTTAACCAAGTGCTTCAGTTCGGGCAGTCCAACCTAACATTCGCTTAACCTGCATTTGCGGCTTGTCCGCAATGTCAACGTTGAAGCGAGTGTTAGGTTTTCTTATAGTTTCAAAAGAACTTTTTCCTGGTTTTTAGAAACAGCAAGTTTTGGATAAGTAATAATTTCAAGTCCCATTCCGAGACTGTCGAGATAGTCTATTAAAGTTGAGATTTTTATATCTTTCCTTTTTTCAATTTTAGAAACAGATGACTGGGTAAAATTAGTCATTTCTGACTGTTTTACATTCTGTTCTTCACGAAGCTGTGCAAGACGAATTGTCATAATATCCTGCTCGGCTTTTATGTGAGTGCGACGAACAGCCTCTGGAGACATATTACTTTCCATCATTTTGATTGTGTCTTTCATTTTCCAACTCCTTCTCATGTCTTTCAACTATTACTTCGGATTCGGCTATTAAATCTTTATAAAACTTATCACGGTCTTTACCTTTCTTGTCTCCGCCAGTAAGCAAAAATGCATTTCTAGCAGAATCAAAGTAATAGGCAACTCTCAAAAGATGTTTCTGAGTCTGGTTTCTCAGTTCTTTAAGGTTACTAAGTTTCTTAGAACTATGAAGGACATCTGCATACGGACGTGAAAGATTTGGCCCGTATTGTTGTAGTAAAAGAACTCTTTGCAATACGGCTTCCTTACATTTTTCGTCCAATGTTAGAAACCAAGCATCATATTCATCTGATGAATCTACATTCCACATAATTTATTATATGAACTAAAGTGAATATTTGTCAAGAAGAAAAAGGCGGAATTGCCCCGCCGTATAAAAAGATTATTTAATTATTATGGACAGGTAAACTCAGCAACATTGCTCCAAGAACTGTCAGAAACATTATATGCAGAACTTGTTACTTTTAACCAGAAGTAATATTTTTTCCCCGATGTAGGCTTAAAATAATATGAGCCAGTATAATTAACCGCTCTTGTATTTTCCCCTGCTTCTACAGTAGCAGTTGAATTATATGTGTCATAAGTGGCTTTAGAGGAATCATTTGTAGTCGAGTAGCCTAAAATTGCGTTCGTTGCACCCTCAAATTTTCCGGTGTAATTAAATGTAACATTATCAGCACAACTAATTGTATTATCTGTAATTGAATTAATAACCAAATTTGTCGGGGCTTCAAGTTTAGTTAGAGTTTTACCCTCATTTGTTGCTGCCTGGTTACAGCTGACAAAAGCAAGGGTCAATAATACAGTAGTTAGTAATACTGTAAATTTAGAAAAGCGTTTTATAAAATCCTCCTATGATTTTATAAATTTATTTTTAGATCGAAATAAATATCATAGGTTGGTTCCGCACCTGCCTGCCACTAGGCAGTCCAACCTAACTATGTAGCTAAACCGCAAACGGGCTTGTCCCGTTTGTCGGCTTTGAGCTACTTGTTATGTGATTTTTTACTCATTTGCAACCAATTTTACCACAGCTTCCACAAGCTTCTGATAATTTTCTTCGGAAAGTCTTGACACCTTCTTTTCAAGGCAAAATTTATTTACCGCACCAATAAGATGAATTACTGCGACCGAATCTTTCGAAAGCCCAGTTTCTTCTTTTTTAATAAGAATATTAGGCTCAAAATCTACTCGGTCTAGATTCGAAGTAAAAGGAATTACCACAACTGTATTCAGATCTTTTATTCCAAGCAAATCATTTTGCATTACGACGGCAGGACGTATTTTTGACGGCAAGCTGCCTACCGGTTACCCAAAATCAATTGTCCATATCTCACCATGTGTCATTTTTTAATTCCTCCCACATAGTGTTCATTGAACTTCGGGCAATATCATTTTCCATTTCGGTATAATTTTCTTCATTCCGTTTTGTTTTCAAAGACTCGAGCATTTTCCCCATTAAAATAATTGTCTGTTCATAGGAAAGAGAAAGCACTTGTTCCGTAAAATCTGCGTAAGCGGTATCTGACATATCGCACCTCCAACTTTCATTATACCATATTTCAAACAATTTTTCACAAAATTATGCTTTTTTTATCGGATGCCTGATGACTGTTTTCCATTTTTCAGGAGAACTTTTTCTGGGGTCTGAAAGATAAATCTCATGATGCAACCGTTTTTCCGTCATATCGTTTTCATATCCATTTGATCGAATGAAATCATCCATAATTTTTACGCTTGTCGGTTCATCGTCATAAGAACCGTTATGCATTATCTGAACGCACAAGCCTTCTTCAATCGATAGAAATTCCGCAGAGGAGCAATCGATTTTTTTCTTTTCAGCAGCAGTCTTTACAGCCCAATCAAAATCTTTTTTTGTAACAAAATCTGGAATACGAATTACCGAAATCCAATTGAAGCTTGATTTGTCTGAATAGTCTACGCCGTCAATCCCGGCCTGCCACCAAAAACCTTCCAACGGAGGAACAACATATTCAAAAAATTCGTTAATTTTATAATCAGTCTTGTAACTCATTTTTAGAGTATACGCTACCGCATATAATACTCCAACTGCCCGCTGATAAGCGCCGCCTGCTTCATTTGGATTTCCTTTTCCCCTAACTGCAATATAATTCATTTTTGGAACTGTTACAATTTCTGGTTTATTTTTGGGAAGATAAAATTCCCGATATTCTTTCTTGAAATCAAATGCCATTCTTTTCTCCATAATAGCTGCCCACTGGGCAGTCCACATAACATTGTTTTAAACCGCAAACCGGCTTACCCGGTTTGTCGGCTTTGAAAACGGTGTTAGACGATTTTTCATAAAGATTATAACTCTTTATATTTATTTTCAATTCTATGGATTTCCTCGTGCTGTGTTTTAGATAAATAAATTAAATTTCCAATACTATTATCATAACCATTATTAGTAATATGATGAATATGGTACTCACCTGTATTAGGTCGTATTAAGAATGTCCAAGCTGTTAATTGATATGTATAATACTGCAATAATTTATTATCAAAATCAGTGCCATCTAACTTAAGCCATCCAATTTTTCCTTCCTCATCTTTTTGAGGAACCATCCTCTCTCTATATTTTACTCGTCCAAAACTACTTATAGAATAATCTTTGTTATAGGGATAAGTTTTCCATATTTCTCCTGGGATAAATTCATCCATGCATAATGTACCGAGCATTTTTGAATCGATTATTTGTCTTTCAGATACTATTTGTTTATTTTTGTCATATCTTAATTGATTAAGTAAGAGGATATTTTCAAATCGTGTTTTCCACTCAATAAATTCTTTATCATTTAAATAACTTTTATAAACAATATCATTACCCATTATATTACTCCTTTTGATTAACAAACATATGAAGCTAAAAAATAATGTTTTAAGCTTTCATTTGTTTTCAATCCATTCCAATAAAAAACTTAATTTTTACTATAAAACCTTTATCGTTATATATTTTTTAATTTCTTTAACACTATTCTTATATCTTATTCATAAATTAATCAATAATTTAAATTTTACATACTCACCTTTTTTATATTACTTAAATCATAAATTCAAAAAAATATGAATTTTACTATGAGGCTAAAATTTTATATAACTTGATCACTTTATATTACAATTACCATGAGCATCCGAAGGACTTATAACTCGTTGATTCCCTTAACAAGTTTTAAAATCCACAGATAAAAATGTTACTTCCTTATACAAGTAGCTATTATAATAAAACATAACTTTATTCAAAGAATCTAAGCTATTAATTTGGTTTTATAATTTAATTTACAAAAAATACACCTTATTTTTCAAAGTTATAGTTTATCGTGCCGAAGGCATCGGTCTAACATTCGCTTAACCTGCATTTGTGCCTTTGCCGTCGCGCATAGCGACGGCAAAGTTGGCGCGAAAGTTGCATAAAAAGGGGCTGCGTCAGCAGCGACCGCTTGAGCAACTTTCGTGACAAAACAAATGTCAGGTTGAAGCGGGTGTTAGATTTTCTTTTCAAAACAAAAACGTAATTTCGCTCAAATTTTTTATGCATTATTTCTAAATGTATATTTAAAAATAGTCTGCATTCCTTTTGTTCAAACTATTTTTAAATTTTACACCTTTACTCTTAATTCCTTTATTTACTATCCATATAACTTCCCTTTTTTCGGGAGCTTCTTTATTTTACTTTATTTTTTAATTTGAATATAGCCTTAAGAATTAAACCCAAAATGTGTTGAGTTTTTACAAACCAAACGCATTTTCAACATCAGTTTTTGCTAAAACACTGACACCTTTTTCGGCTTTAATTGCTCGCCATGGTTCCCTTGATTTTATTGCTTTGTTTTTGCTCATAGGATTCCTCTGTATCTATTTAAATACAACACTAATTTTTAACTTACCACCACCTTATACCTGCATACATTACGGAACTTTTATATGCAGGTTAATGTTTTGGTAAAAATTAAACAGGGATTACTACCATTGAAGGGACATACCTGGCTTCATATTATCAATATTGTCTGAGGCTAAATATAAGGCTGTACCTTCATACTCATGCCCTGTATTACTATCAGGGTTGTTCGGTATTGTAGCTGTCCAGTATGAACCATTATACCATGAACTCGTAAATCCACTCAGCTTAACCTTAGCAAGATTTACAGTATATGCTTTTTGAAGTCCAGAAGATATAGAATCAAAAGTCTTCCAATCCAGTTTTTCGGGTGTAAGAGTACGCTGGGTACTTGAATCCTGCTTCCATGTACCAGTCAAGATGTGTTCTTTTATTGCTTCATCGCCATGAAGTTGCTTATAAAAGGTGTAGGAAAAAATATATGTTGATGACCCATCAGAATAATTAATTTTACTAAACGCCATACGAGCCTTATTGGTAATTGTATCAAAACGTTTCGTCGTTACCCCACCAACAGTCTGAGTATTAATTTTTCGCTCAAAGTAGAATTCCGATTTTTGAGACACTATGTCTTTAGTTTTATGTTGGTTAACAGCGCTATTACATGCAACCAACACTACACTAATAATTAATACTAGAACAACCATCATTGAAACGCTTCTTTTCTGTTTCATTTCGACCTTCCTTTCGCAATGCTTTTTTTCATTGCAATTATTTTTTTCAGTCGAAAGAATGCTTTGATTGGTTCCACACCCGCCTGCCTTTAGGCAGGTCAATCTAACATTCGCTTAACCTGCATTGCCGTAAAGGCAATGTCAGGTTGAAGCGGGTGTTAGGTTATATTTACAATTTATCAAAGTTAAATTCACTAAGACTTATTGTTTTTTTCCATTCAATCCATTTGTTTACTGAATTTACAACTGCTTCACAATATTTATCTGATGGTAGCGTTATAGGGCGGTAAGTTGGATAGCATGGATGATAAGCATTTATGAATACAACATTACTAAAACAATACATATTGTTCTTTTTGGTATATGGTATTGGTTCTATTTTTATCGCTTCTCTGAAATTTAGTTGTTTACTTAAAAGATTTAGTGTATTCCCACATATAATAATATCAGGTCTAATATTTTTTATTTGCTCCTGCACAATTAATCGAGTTGCTTCATTCTCAGGACATAGATAATTCTTTCTAAAAGTCTTCATTTTTGTAGAAGATTTGCCAAAAGTTTTATTTAAATTAATAATTGCGGTCTGTCTTAGATAATCTGTTTGTTCTGACTTAGAACTCTGTTTTCCATCTAAAATAAGTGAATTAATTTTAGCAATATTTTTCCATGTTTTCCATTTCCCTTTATCTAATTCAGTCGCATTTTTAAAATGCGCTATGGAGAATTTACCATTCGTTTCTTTTAATATCCAAAGTATTTTATACTTTGCCTTTTGGAATAACTTTAAATCAATAATTCCATCTTCATATTTAGAATTAATTTGATGAATCTCATCGATACAGTTAATTCGTTTTCTTTCTTCTTCATAATCCACTTTATTTCACTCCTCTACTGAAATAGACTTATGATTAACAGTATAGTTTTTTATAGTATCAGAATAACATCTGATTTACATATATCCTTCTCTCTTGGATTTCCAATGAGTGAAGTTTTAAAAATAAAACTCCACTCATTATTGAGTTAAATTTCAACACATTTAAGCATTGATAGATTGATTTTGTTTGTAGGAACTCCCGTTTCTTCAGCAAGACCTTCTTTTATACAAGCATCAATATGCTTTGAAGAATCTTTAGTTACTTTAAATCTTGTCCCTTTGAGAATTCCATCGTAAGAATTTGTAACCTCATAACAAACAATTTCTTTTGCCATACTTGGCCTCCTATAAAGTTATTTTAGATCGAAATAAATGTTATAGGCTGATTTCGCACCTGCCTGCCTTTAGGCAGGTCAACCTAACTACCGCTTAACCTGCATTTGCGGCTCGTCCGCAATGTCAGGTTGAAGCGGGTGTTAGACAAATTATCCTCTCAAATGTGTCAATTTTTCATTGATCACAATGATTAATTCTTCCGTAGATAGTTCCATATTCGGTGCGACATAATTTAACTCAATATTATTTTGTTTAGCAAATACTGACAAATCAACAGGTGTTTGAAATGTATCAGCAATAAATTTTTTTGCATGATCATTATCATCATAATAATCACGCAGAGCACCAATAATTGATTCAAAGGATATAACTTTATTAGTCATTTTTTTCCTCCTCGGGCTTTTTTGCAAATTGAATACCATATAGGATTGCTATTGATAAACTTACACTTGCAGTAATAATATTAATCCCATACCAGATAGTTAAAAAAACAGAAGTTAATTGAAGGTTACATATTATCAAAATATAGGATATAATATTTATACAAATACTGAAAATACTTATAATTAAACCTTTTGTGTAGTTGAGTTGGTTTTTTTCCACAATCCTATTTATTTCTAAAATTGAAACAGATATTTTATCACAAATTATTTTTGCAATATATCTTGGTGGTTCAATTTCTGAAATATAGACTGATTCATTATCATCTTTAGTTTTGAGTATTTTACACTCTAATGTTTCAATAATTTCTTTATATAAATGTAAAGGTAAAGGTAAATCATTTTTTATAGTCTTTGAAATAATAACTTTAAACAAAAATATAGCAGATATTATACCTATCCCAATTGTAACCAAAATACTTGGAAGCAATATTGCAGACCAATTGACATCATCAAGAATGGGCTTACTATTTTTTTGAATATTAACAATTTGCAAAGCAACTGTTATAGAAAAACTAATGATAGCAAGCAAAATACTTGCATTCTGTTGCATTTGTGAAATACGCTGCCATTGAGTTTGGTATTTATTGAATCCAAAATCAGCAACTGAAGCCTGTACATTTGTATAAACTTTTTCTTTTGCTATTTCCATGGTTCCATCCTCTTTCTGCGCCGAAGACGTCCATCTAACATTGTTTCGACCTTTCCTCATAATATCACAAAAAGCCCTCGCTTGCAATCTAAACTATCGCGGACTAAACCAATAACATCTTTCTACCATAACACCCGCCATAACACATCATCAACAGGTAGATTAGGCCTATCTTCACTAAATGGGATAAAGGCGAATCACATTCGGTCGATAGGGCTTTGAACGCCGAGACCGCCGCGGTTGAGGACGTGGGTGTAAACCATAGTGGTTAAACCATCGCTATGACCAAGAAGTTCTTGGATGGTGCAGATAACGTAACCGGATTCCAGCAGGTGCGTTGCAAATGAGTGGCGGAACGTGTGGCAGCCGATTTGCTTTGGAATATCCGACCGTAAAACAGCTTCGTGCAGGGTGCGCTGAATAACCGAAGGATCAATATGATGCACCCTGTTCGCCTGTGTCTTTATTCGTGGGTCTGATATGTTGATCTACCCTAAAATCCCTCGCCGCGCACCAATGCGACAACACACAAAAACAGTGCGAAGAGCGTATACACGTATTTACCGAGGTAATACCATCCGTTGCCGTAGCGCTTTTTTGCTCCGGTATTGATTTCGTCCAACAGCTCATCTTTTTTCATCACCCAGAACCACGAAACAGCGCCGAGCACTGCCCCAATCGGTATAATATATGTGGAGACCAAATCCATCCATGCGCCCCAGCCGCCGAGAATTGCGCCCTTGGTTTCTGCGATAGGTTCCATAAATACACCGATGCCGAAGGTGATGACGCCGAGAACGATAATCACTGCGGTACGTTTTAAACCTTTAAACGTGTGCATCAACGATTCGGCGACAACTTCAAGCATATTCTGCAAGGATGAAATTCCTCCGAACACGACGACAAGGTATAGGATGATACCGAATATTCTGCCGCCGGGCATTTTTTGAAGGATGGAAGGGAGGACAACGAACAGCAAACCGGGACCGCCTGCGGGATCCATCCGATAAGCAAAGCACGCAGGGATCATCACAAGGGCGGCAACAACCGCCGCGATGGTGTCGAACAGTGCGGTATTTTTTGCTCCCGCTACGCAGTCATGATCTTTACTTAAATAAGCGCCGTAGACAATCATCCCCGATCCGGTAATGGATAGCGAGAAAAAGGCCTGCCCCATCGCAGTTATCCACACAGACGGATTTTTTAAATGGCGCCAATCGGGGATAAATAGGAACTTATATCCTTCAAAAGCGCCGGGCAAAAATGCCATACGAACCGCCAATGCTGCAAACAATATGAAAAAGAGCGGCATCATTATTTTATTTGTTTTTTCTATCGTATGTGCACCGAGCACAATGGTCAGCAGCGTTACAATAATAATAACCGCGTGATAGGGTACAACGCTGAACTGCTTAAAGGCAAAGGATTCAAACCACTGTCCGGGTTCTACCGTCATAATACTGCCCAATACGGACTGCGTAAAAGCCTTGAGTACATACGCGATGATAACGGCATACCCGATAGCGATTGTAATTGAACCCGCCAAGGGCAACCACCCGAGTATCTTACCGATGCCCTCAAGGTCTTTGCGGCCGTGCTTCCACGCATAGGCATAGGAACCGAGCGTCCCCGTACCGCTGCGGCGGCCGATTGCGTATTCTGCGGAAAGTCCGACATATCCGAAAAGGATAACAAATAAGATATAGATGAGCAAAAAGGCGCCGCCGCCGTTGCTTCCGAGCTTGTAGGGGAAGCCCCACACATTCGCCATACCGACAGCTGAGCCGACGCAGGCGAGAATAAACCCTATGTTGCTGACAAACCTGTTATGTTTTCTTTCCATCTTTTACCTTTACATCCGAAGCTTCGGTTCCTGCCTCCGGTTTTGCAGGCGTTGACGACGGCTTTTTAGAATCAGCCGACGGCTTCGTTTGCGAAACCTTATCTTTTTCTGTACCGGCTACCTTGTCTGCCGTTTTCTCTGCATCCGGTTTTGTTTTAGAATCGGACGCGCCCTTTTCCGGTCGGTTTTCGGTACCGCCCTTATCCCGCTCCTCTTGCGTTTTACCGTCTTTATCCTGATCTTCTTTTTCCTGTTTTTCCGGCTCTTCCTGCGCTTTCTTGATTTTTTCTTCGAGTTCGGCGAAGGCTTTGTTTTCGGTGCTTTCGGTAAATCGAGTTTTCATCTCTTCAATAAAAGAAAGCGCTTGGTCATATCGTTTGGAAAGAATCAGTATTCGAGCATAATTGAGCGCCGCTTCGGGATTTTCCGAATCCTCATCGTACAGTTTTTTATACATTTCACAGGCGCGCGCTTCATCGCCGGTTGCCGCAAGACTGTAGGAGTAGGCTTTTGCAATCAGCACATTGCCGGGCGCATCTTTATATTGCCGCTCAAGGATGTTCTTTGCCTTTCCCCAATCGCCCTGCAGCCCGTACACTCGCGCCAAATTATACTCCGCCGCATTTTTATGCGCAGGATCCTTTGCAGCCTTTAGATAAAACTCCGCCGCTTTGTCGTACTTAGATACTTCGGTGTATGCTTGGGCAATCTCAAAATAAGCTTTCGCTGTTTCGGAATCGACAGTACCCTTTGCAAACAAACCGGCAGCAGTTATAAAAAAAAGGAGGAAAAACAATATGCTGTTCTTCGGTATCTGAGCGGCAATATTGCGGACACCCTCGGCGGAATTAATAGCTTTAATCCGTTGAACTGCCGCTCCCGCCGTCGATTGAGCCGCGCTCTCATTGATACGTTTATTTATTTTGAAGCACCACATTCTCAATCGCTCTCAACTGATGACGATACAAACCTGCAATAGTCGCGCCGTAATCCGCAATAAGCTGAATCATATTCCGCGGATGTTCAGCTTCATCAACCCCGTTGATCCTATCGCCCGCGTCTCCCAACCCGGGAAGGATATACGCGGCGGAGTTCAGTGCAGGATCCATCCACAGTGTATACACCGTACAGCTCTTTAAAGCGCGGGCGGCACATAAAGCTCCCTTGAGCGACGAGATAACATGGAAGCAGCTGATCGATTTCGGTTTCACTCCCTGCCGTTCAAGGTATTTGACAACGGTGATCAAACTGCCGCCGGTTGCATTCATCGGATCTGCAAAGATCAGGTCTTTCCCGTTCAAGTCTTCTAAATTGAAATACGACATATCCAGATTGAGGACATACTGCATATCATCGACTTTTTTTGTATCATCCCGTTTAATCTTAAACAGTGCAAACGGGGTTACATAGCCGTGTGAAGAATATTCTTCAATCTCCTTGGACATAATCATCGACGGAAGGAGTGCGCCGCGCAGCATAACACACATGACGGTGTTTTCTATTTTATGATCGATGTCGCAGATTTTATGTACGGCATAGTTCTGTACGGGAACGGTAACCGGCGTTTTAGAAATAAGGTAATTTTTGCTATCCTCGTGGCTTCCGCTATACGCAAGTTTGAACAGCATTTCATAGGCACGCTGCGTATAATAGACAAATTCATTATGACCGGTTTCGCTGCTGCGCAGTTTTGCCATAACACGGGAGGCTTCCGCATGGCTTGCAAAATCGGTATTAAATGAATAGACCTTGAGCTGAGGTACTTCTTTGCAGATTTCCTGCAAAATCTTTCCCATTTTATCATATAATGCGATAATCTCAGTTTCAGCCGTATCTTTTTCTTTTATATCCGCGGCAGCATCGAGCCGTGTAAATTGTTGCATTGTCTGATTATACAGTTCATCTAATTTTTTGAGATATGCATTATCCTTCGACGTCAAATAGCCTTGAAGCGATTCCGCTTCCATAATAACTTGTTTCATATCAAACTCCTCTATTAAATTAAATACATAAACGCGGTCGGCTTTTTAAAGCATCCGAGAACCTCTAAAAACTTCAGTTTTTTAGAGGTTTTCCTTAAGCTTTTTGCGATGTATTTTTATAAATTATTACAGTATAACAATTTATAAAAATACTCGTTATCAGCTTTGCTGATGAGGCATCTTCTAAAAATCTAACCGAGTTTTTAGAGATGCCCATCCGTGTTCACAAAAAAAAACGCCCTTAAAAAAGAGCGTTAAAAAACTTCACTAAAATGAAACAATGGCTGCAAAGGAAAAGGCAACAACAACGGAATACCTTCCCCATTTTTTCGAGTACAGAATTTACATTCAATGCCGAAGTGCAACCATGTTTTGTCATTTGCACAATATTTTAATAGAATGAAAGCAATTGTGCAAGCCGTTCCTTTCCGATTATCTTCATAAAACCGGCAAGGCGCGGACCTTGGTCTTTTCCAATCAACGCCTGATAGACGGCGGTAAACAGCGCTTTCGGTTCGATTTCGCATGCATGAGCTACATCATACAGCGCAGTTGAAAAAGCCTTTTCATCAAGCGCGTCCATCTGCGGTAACAGCTCATCGCGGATTTTGCAGAGTGCAGCGGTTTCGGCTGCGGAAAGTTCCGCCTTGCCGCCGTCGGTACGCAGTGCAAACCGGAAGTCTTCCGGCGCACATTCGGTAATCCAATACCATGCGCACTTCGCCCGCGCTTCAAAACGCTCCCGCTGTTCTTCCTTCATATCCGGCAAAAGCTTCATGACCGCGGCGATGTCTCCGGCATTGATTTGTAAAAGATTACAGAGATGTCTGAATGGAATTTGATACGATATGCAGGACGGCATCCCTTCAACCTGCGAAAGTTCATAGATGCGGCGTTCTTTCGCATACACCTCATCGTTTTTAGCCTTGTCAACACCCCATGCGATACGCTCGGTTTTATCGTAATCCTCATAGGTTTTGATAACGTCCAAGTCGAAGCTGATGGAAAACTCCGTGTTCGGCCTCGTTCCGGCAAACAAGTACCGCGCAATTTCAGGCTGATACACGTTCAATACATCGGACAGACTGATGACCTTTCCCTTTGACGAGGACATTTTACCCGGCAAGCCCTTGATGCCGATAAAATCGTAGCGGAAGCTGACGGGAGCAGGCCAATCATATACTTCATCCGCGACAAGCCGCGCCGTGTCGAAAGAACCGCCTTGACTGTGATGGTCTTTTCCGGCAGGTTCAAAAACCGTTTTTTCAAACTGCCAGCGCATCGGCCAGTCAACCCTCCAGCCGAGTTTTAATTCCTTTGAGGTGCGTAAGTCGGCCTTTTCCTGATGACCGCAGCTTGTGCAGCGGTATTCCAATCCGTATTCGCCGTCGTAAGAAACGATCTCGGTAGTGTCTTTATTGCAGTTGCAGCAAAAAGCCGCGACAGGCCAATATTCTTCCGTTGCAGGAATTTTATGCTCATCATCGCGGTAGCGGTTTAAACAGTCTTTTATTTTGTCGCGGTTCTGCAGCGCTTTTTTCATCCCTTCGGCATACATGCCGCTGCGGTACCGTTCAGCCTGATATAAAAATTCGGGATGAATACCGACTTTCGGCAGCACCTGCTCTACATCTACTTCGTGATGACGCGCGTAAGACGTATCGCGACCGGTTGTATCGGGTACCATTGTGATGGGATACCGTAGATAGTTTTGCAGCGTTTCTTTTCCCGGCATATTTTCAGGCACTTTGCGAAACACGTCGTAATCGTCCCATGAATAAATAAAGCGTACCTTTTTGCCGCGGTCGCGTAGGGCGCGTACAACTAAATCAACCGAGATAATTTCTCGGAAGTTGCCAATGTGAACGGTTCCCGACGGCGTAATTCCCGAAGCGCATGTATAAGATTCCAAATCGCCGCGCTCGCGTATAATCTTCTCTGCGGTTTGATCCGCCCAATGTACTAATTTCTGATTGTTTTGTTCCTTACTCATATCATCCTTGTATTGAACTCAAACAGCCCTGCTGATGAGG
Source organism: Treponema medium (assembly GCF_017161265.1). Lineage (NCBI taxonomy): Bacteria > Pseudomonadati > Spirochaetota > Spirochaetia > Treponematales > Treponemataceae > Treponema > Treponema medium. The sequence goes on from NZ_CP031393.1 coordinate 398,911, forward strand.
CTCGAAAGGTTCTGTTTTGGTGATTGTTTGAAAAATATTGCGGAATTGTATACTGCGTTGTCGATTGTGTCAATTGAAAATGTGCTACCGTCGGGCAGCTCTAAAAGCTAACCGAGTTTTTAGAGATGCCCTAGCACAGCTGTGCAGCGCTACTGTATGCTGCCAGTTCTCGCCCTTGATTATGAATGATACTGTAGAGGCAAGCATCGAGCAGCACCCCCGAAAGTTCTTGTCCCATTGTACGGATTTGCATATCGGTTTTATTTAAGAGCGAGATAATACGGTACACGGTCTGTGCATTCCATTGTCTACTCGCGCGGCGGTACTGGTCAATCGCTTTCTTCGATGTAAAGCCCGCTCTTTTTAAACTGAAATCATCAAGTCCGCCGGTTTGCGCAAGATTGTGCCAGTCCCGAAGCCGCCGAAAACAGTAAGCAAGCCCCGCAATCAGCTGTACCGGCGAAGATTCTTTGGAAAGGGTCAGCTTTTGGCGGATATTCAGTGCGTATTCCAGATTGGCATTACTCAGCGCATCAAAAAGCGTAAACGGCGTTTCTTCTTTGTTATGAGCAAGCAGGCGTTCAACAGTCTCCGCTGTCAGCGTTGTTCCCGGTTCAAAAAAGAGGCTGATATGAGTACACGAGGTTTTGAGCGCTTCGGTATTATTTTCTACCAGCTCCAGCAGAACCTCAATAGCATCCTGTTCAATACCGATCTTCGACTGCGCAAAAAAACGGCGAATCCAATCCTGTTTTTTATTTTCAAACAGTTCCCAAAATATTTTTTTGTGATCTTTAGGTACCAGCTCTTCAATTTTTTTATCAATACCGATTTCATCGGAGATCAGCACCAAAAAAGCGCCATCCTCCGTAGGCGTCTGCTCAACCCACTGCGTAAGCGCCTGTATATCTTCCTTTTTCTTGATTGCTTCCGCGTTTCTGACAACGGCAAACCGAGCTTCCGCAAACAAAGATCCGTTCTGCACGGCATCCAAAACGACTGACAGAGAAGTATCCGCTGCATAAAAGAGATGATTATCGAGCTGTCCGTATTTTTTTTCCGCGCTTTTTTTCAGGGCTTCAAGCGCATCGTTCCGTTCCCCCAATTCGGGACCGGTAAAAAGCCATAAAGGGGCACTCATCTTTTCGCGTTATTCCTCTTCAAATTTCGCGGCAAAAAGCTGTTCAAGCGCAGCAACCGCCTCGGCCTCGTCGGCGCCGTCTGCGGAAACGGTCAGCTCGGTTTGATACCCTGCTGCCATTGTCATTACACCCATAATAGATTTTGCATTTACGGTAACATTTTCTTTTTCAAACATAATATTCGACTGGAACTTGCTTGCCGTTTGTACAATCAACGACGAGGGACGCGCATGGATGCCGGCGCGATTTTGCACAATAATCTTTTTTGTTACCATAACTCTTTTCCTTAATAGGTATCATCTGCCGAATAATAAGGTACTCGGCTTGTATCGCTTTCCATCCAGCGCAGAATATTTTGATTAAATTCTTTCGCAGAATAAACGCCCATACTTTTAAGCCGCTCGTTCATTGCAGCTGTTTCTAAAATAATCGGAATATTCCGTCCTGATTTTACCGGTATTTCCAAGAGAGGCAGTTTTACATCCAATATCTCGGTGGTAAGTTCCTCAGTACCGATGCGGTCATATACTTTATGCGAATCCCATTCTTCCAACTTTGCCACCAGTTGTATCTGTTTTTGCTCCCTCACCGACCGAACTCCATAGAGCTGCATAATATTGATAATTCCAAGTCCGCGTATTTCCATGTGATGCCCGATTGTCTTGTTGGCGCCCCGCCCGATCAAGCTGTTCCCGTTGATACAGGTGATTTCGACTACATCATCAACCACCAATCGATGACCCCGCTCTACAAGCTCAAGCGCCGTTTCGCTCTTACCAACCCCCGAATCGCCTAAAATGAGAATACCAAGTCCATATACTTCTACCAGAACACCATGTATCGCTACTGTTGGAGCAAATACATCAGAGAGAACACGCATCAGCCGAATGGAAAGCTCACTGGAAGAAAGATCTGTCTGTAGTACAGGACAGCCGGTTGCCTGAACCAGCTCTAAGAACATGGGAGGAGGAGGAATATTATGAGAAAAAATACAGCAGGGAATATTATACGTCATCATTTTTTTTATATTTTCGATGGCATTGCTTTCGATGAGTGTTTGTAAATAGGCGCATTCCCCCCTACCGAACAACTGAACACGCTGATACGCAAAAGAATCAAAAAACCCCGAAAGAGCAAGTCCGGGACGGTTCAAATCCGCAACGGTAATGCTGCGCGTTAAGCCCTTTTGTCCGCACACGCAATGCAGGTGAAGCGCATCGTGCTCCGTTAAGTCGAGATCGAGTAATTCAAGTACCGTTAAACTCTTAGAAAGCATGGATAAGCCTTTGTAAACGCGCCGACTGCCCTAGGTTCAGTCTTTCAGGGCTTTGAGTTCGGCTTTGAGCGATGCGCTTTCGCGTGATTGACGCGCAAGGCGGTCGGCAAGAAGGCGCGACAAAAAGATACCGTAATGCGGGTAAGATTCTATCAGCTTCATAAATTTCATCTTGGGTACTTTAACCAACGTCCCCTTTCCAATTGCGACGATCGTTGCCGACCGCGTATCATTAGTGAGAAATGCCATCTCTCCGATAAAGATATCCGCCGGCGTCAGCACCGTTAACAGCGTATTATTGACATAAACGGCATAGCGACCGGATCGGATATAAAAGAGATTGTTCGATTCATCGTTTTGGCGACATACCACTTGCAAGTGATTAAAATGGAAAGTTTCCTGCTCCCGCAAAATTGCCGGTGTAAGATTTGCACTATTCTTCTGGTTCGGCACCTCGAACGAGACCTCGTTTCCTGCATCATTATAATACAGTTCTTTCACAAAACTTTGGCTCATCTTAATGCCCATCCCGTGCAAACCTGCCTCAAAAGGTGCATCGAGCGCTGAACGCCAGTCAAATCCCGGTCCATCGTCTTTGATGGTAATCCGCGTGCGTTCAGGAGAAATATTGTATGTAATGAGTACTTTTTTCGTTCCGACGACAGGATCCATCCGCTTTATTCTAATGAGCTCAAGGACATCCTTTCCCTGTTTGAGCCATTCGGTTTTTTCATCATAACTGATATTGCAATTCCCGTGTTCTACAGCGTTCAGCAGCAACTCCATCATCGCACCCTGAAACGCACTCCGTTCAGCTTCATTAACGCGGTCGGTATTATAAAGATAGGTAGAAATAAGATTTGCATAGAACATAACTTCAAATGGGTCTGTCTCGCTGGTAAAACTACCGTGTTCAAGCTCATTCGCCGGATGACTCATACCGCGGTTAACTAAAAAATGTTCATGATGATTTAAAATTTTAATAATTTGCGCAACATACTGTTCAAATTCTTTGCGTGTTAAAACGAATAAAAAGTTAGGCTCTTTCCGCTGTGTCAGTGTTGCTTTTTGCTCCTGCGAATCGGTAATTGCAATAACTCCTCCGAACAGCAGCCACGGATCATCTTTTACTACTTTAAGGCATTTTTCTGCATGAACCGCCGGATCACCGAAATCAATAATCTTGATTTCCGGCATCTCGTATCGGAAAGCTGCAAGCGCTTCGGTATAACTTTGTAATTGTTGCGAGATAATACTGAAGTTTGACTGCTTACACGCCTGCTGCATCGCGTCTACTGTGGTTACAACCGTACTAACAATCGGAATCTTCTTCATAACTTTTATCCTTCTGTGTGAAATTTTATAGATATACAAAATTTCACACTACTTTTAGGAAAGACGGACAAACGCATCAGAAATAGTTTAAGCGCTGCCTTTCATGCAAAATTTTGCTAAAAATTTTGCACATTTTATTTTGAGAAGCAGGATAAACACATCAGGTTATTAATCAAATATCGAAAAATAAAGAGGCTGTGAGACCATTTGAACCGCGAAGAGGTTCAATTCTGGTTGAACAGCCTCTTTATTTTTCGGGGTACTATAAAAAAGCTGATGTGTTTATCCTAACTTTGGATGAGTATAGCATAATTTTATTTTTCGTGCTACATTTCGTTTCGTTCATGGAAAACCTATCATTTTTGCCGGGTAGTCCGCTTCCTGCCGGCGCTGCCGTCTATAGTGACGGTGTGAATTTCAGTATCTTTTCCCGCCATGCCTTCTCGGTAACATTGGATATCTTTGTAAATCCCGAAGATCCTACACCGTATTGCTCATACACTTTTGACCCTCAGACGAATAAAACAGGCGACATCTGGCATGTCTTTGTAAAAGGACTGCCAAAAAACGCCTTATATCTTTACCGTGTTGACGGCCCGTTTGCTCCTTATGAAGGAATGCGCTTTAATGCCGGCAATTATCTGCTCGACCCATACTCGCGGGGGCTTGCCAACACGGAATCCTTTAACAGAAAATTTTCCACGCAAACACCGCCGCCTCATATAGATGGTGATTTGGCTTTCTTAACCGAACAGTCAGCTGCTCATTTTCCTAAATGCATCGCGGTAGCTTACGATGATTTTGACTGGCAGGGCGACCATCCGCTCAATTATCCGCTGAAAGACTGTATCATCTACGAAGCGCATGTAAAAGGGCTTTCGTGCCATCCCAATGCACCTCAGCAGCACAAGGGAACCTATCAGGGTATTATTGATACCATCCCTTATTTGAAGGAACTGGGCATTACCAGCCTTGAACTGCTGCCCATTCAGGAATTTAACGAGCATGAACTCACCAGAATAAACCCGCGGACAGGCACCGTGTTAAAAAACTATTGGGGATACAGTACCATCGCCTTCTTTGCACCTAAATCATCGTATGCCTCAGGCCGTGAAGGAGTTAATGCCGTATTCGAGTTCAAACGGATGGTGCGCGAACTGCATAAAAACGGCATCGAAGTAATCCTCGACATCGTATTTAATCACACGGCGGAGGGGAGTGAATTCGGCCCGACCCTTTCATTCCGTGGCTTGGATAATACCATCTATTATATACTGGAAGATAATGCTCGTTATTACCGCAACTACTCAGGCTGCGGCAACACCTTCAACTGTAATCACCCGATTGTGCAAACCTTTATTCTGGACTGCCTGCGGTACTGGGTTATCGAAATGCACGTAGACGGCTTCCGGTTCGACCTCGGTTCCATCTTAGGCAGGGATCAAAAAGGGAAGCTTATGGATAATCCGCCAACCATCGAGCATATTGCCGAAGATCCCATATTAAGAAAGACAAAGATTATCGCCGAAGCGTGGGACGCGGGCGGCGCCTATCAAGTAGGGAATTTCCCCGGCGGCAGGTGGGCTGAATGGAATGACCGTTTCCGCGACGATGTACGGCTTTTTTGGCGCGGCGATTCATCCCATGCTAAAGAACTTGCGACGCGGGTAACCGGTTCCGCCGACCTCTATCTTGTCAACGGACGAAAACCTTTCCATTCCATCAACTTTGTTACCAGCCATGACGGGTTTACCCTCTACGATTTATTAAGCTACAATAAAAAACACAACGAAGAGAACGGCGAAGACAACCGTGACGGCAGTGATTCCAATTGCAGCTATAACAACGGCTTTGAAGGGAAAACCGAAAACAGCCATATCGAAACTATACGGAAGCAGAAGGCAAAGAACATCCTGCTAACGCTCATTTTATCGCTGGGAACTCCGATGTTGACCGCCGGAGATGAGGTATTGCGAACTCAGAAGGGGAACAACAACCCTTACTGCCAAGACAATGAAATAAGCTGGTTCGATTGGTCGCTCACCCGGAGCAATGCCGATATATTGGCATTTGTAAAAAAATTGATCCGCCTGCGTAAACAGCATCCGGTGTTTTTGCGCTCGGAATTTTTAACGGGAGCGCAATCGGGCGAGCGGCGTAAACCGGATATCAGCTGGTACAATGCACAGGGCGACACCCCCGATTGGAACCAGCCTTCGTCTTTTTTAGCATATTTCCTTGACGGTTCCACGGCGGAAACGAGAGCTGAACGTGATGATAACAGCTTTTACATCATCCTAAACGGCGGTACTTTAGACGTTACGGCAACAATCTGCCCTCCTCCGCAAGGAAAGCATTGGTACCGGCTGATCGATACGTCCTATCCTGCAGGGGAAGATTTTACCAATCCCGAACAAGCTCCGCTTTTGGAAAACCAACAAAAATATGTCGCATTGGCGGCGACTGCCGTCGTGTTAATTCTGAAATAAGGGGTAGATTATGTCTCAGTTAAAAGAAACCTTACGAGCAAGTATTCTAGGCAAGTTGAAACGGAATTTCAGCAAGGACATATCCGAGGCAACAAAGCGTGAGCTCTATGATGCCGCGGCGAGCAGCGTTATGGATAGCATCCAGCCGAACATATCCGCAACCAGAGCCGCGCAGGAGCAGCCCAATGTACGGCAGATGTATTATTTCTCCGCCGAATTTCTGATGGGGCGGGCGCTTTCGAATAATCTGAATAACACCGGTATGCGCGCCGTAATGGAAGAACTTTTAACGGAGCTTTCCGCCTCGTATCGGGATATTGAAGATGAAGAACCCGATGCAGGACTTGGAAACGGCGGTCTCGGTAGGCTCGCCGCCTGTTTCTTGGATTCGCTTGCAACACTCGACTACCCCGGACACGGCTACGGTATCCGCTACCAGTACGGTATGTTTGAACAGCGGATTGAAAATGGGTATCAGGTAGAATACCCCGACAACTGGCGGCGTTACCGCGATCCGTGGGAAATACGCCGCGATGATTTAGCGGTCACGGTGCGCTTCGGCGGTACCCCGATATGCACGCAACAAGAAGACGGTACCCTACTCTACCGGTTGGAAAATGCCGAGGAGGTTATCGCAACTCCTTATGATATGGCGATCATCGGCTACGGCACCAAAACCGTCAACCGCCTGCGCCTTTGGGAAGCATCCTCTCCCGACGGCTTCGACCTCCAGCTCTTTAACAACATGGAATACACTGCTGCGGTTGCAAAGCAGAACTCTGCAGAAAATATTTCGCGTGTGCTATACCCGAACGACACCGGCCCGTCGGGAAAGGCGCTCCGTTTAAAGCAGCAGTATTTTTTTACTTCTGCGAGTTTACAGGATTTGGTGCGTTCATTTATCCATAAACACGGTACGAATTTCGCCGACTTCCCGCGTTACAATGTTATTCAGCTGAACGACACGCACCCTGTTGTGGCAATCCCCGAACTGATGCGCCTTTTGATGGACGAAAACCATCTCGGCTGGGATGCGGCATGGACGATTGTTACTCAAACATTTGCATACACGAACCATACGATTTTAGCAGAAGCGTTGGAAAAATGGCCGATTGAGATATTCCAAGGGCTGCTGCCGCGCGTGTATCAAATTGTAGAAGAGATAAACCGCCGCTTCCTGCTGGAGCTGCGGGAAAAATATCCGAACGATTGGAAAAAACACAACAAGATGTCCATTATCGGCGAAGGAAAAATCCGTATGGCATGGCTCGCGATTGCCGGCTCGTTTTCGGTCAACGGTGTCGCGGCGCTGCATACCGAAATCCTTAAAGCAAAAGAGCTGTCCGATTGGTATAATCTATATCCGCAGAAGTTTAACAATAAGACAAACGGCGTTACGCAGCGCCGCTGGCTTTTAACCGCAAACCCTGCGCTTTCGGCCTTTATCACGAAACATATCGGCGACGGCTGGATTAAAGACCTTACCCAGCTGCGGCAGCTTGAAAAACTGGCGGATAATCAGGAAGCCTTACAGGAACTAATCGCAATAAAAAAACACAATAAAGAGCGGCTTGCGGAATTCCTCAAACGGACGCAGGGAGTTGTGATCGATCCCAACTCGATTTTTGACGTACAGATAAAACGGCTCCACGAATACAAACGCCAACTCTTAAACATCCTGCATGTGATGACACTCTATAACAGAATTATCGAAGACCCGACGTATGATCCTATTCCGCATACCTTTATCTTCGGCGCAAAAGCGGCGTCGGGCTATCGGCGGGCAAAGCTCATCATTAAACTGATTAATACCGTCGCCGACCGCATCAACAACGATCACCGCGTAAGGGGAAAATTAAAGGTGGTGTTTGTGGCAAACTATTGCGTCTCGACTGCCGAAAAGATTTTCCCCGCTTCGGATATTTCCGAGCAGATTTCCACCGCGGGTAAAGAAGCGTCGGGAACCGGCAACATGAAGTTTATGCTGAACGGCGCAATCACGCTCGGAACGCTGGACGGCGCCAATATCGAAATTGTGGAAGAAGTAGGCGCTGAAAACGCCGTTATTTTCGGTATCACCGCCGATGAGATTCAAAAAATCGAGCACGAGCACAGCTATAATCCGCAAGAATACCTGAACCGCAATCCTGCATTGGCGAGAGCGCTGACCCAGCTTATCGACGGGACGTATACGCCGCCCTTTGACAACAGCTTTAGAGAATTGTATGATTCGCTGGTATACGGCGTGGAAGGTCAGCGGCCGGACGTCTATTACGTACTGGCGGACTTCGATGCATACACAGCAGCGCAGGAGCGGATTGTCGAATACTATCGCAACCCGATGAAATGGGCTAAGATGTGTCTTCTGAACATCGCCCGATCGGGTAAATTCAGTTCAGACCGTACTATTGAAGACTATGTGCGGGATATCTGGAAGCTGGAAAAAGTGAGTGTCAATTAAGGGGGATGTCGAAAAAAAAACACTTTTAAGACATCGCCAAAAATGGGAGAAAATAGATTATGGAAAGAACATTTGTAATGATGAAGCCCGGTGTAGTTCAGCGGCGGATTGCCGGAGAAGTGCTCAGCCGCTTTGAAAAAAAAGGGCTTAAACTGGTTGCCTTAAAACTGATGCGTATCAGTCCCGAACTTGCAAAAAAACACTATGCCGAACATACCGACAAACCGTTTTTCGGCGAACTGGTGCAATATATCACCTCCGACCCCGTAGTTGCGATGGCTTTTGAAGGCGATGAGGCCGTTGCCATTGTGCGGAAACTCTGCGGAGCGACAAAGGTTTTGAATGCGGAGCCGGGAACCATCAGGGGCGATTATGCCTTGCATACCAATATCAATGTTGTCCATTCGTCAGACTCCGCCGAAAGTGCAGCGCGGGAACTTGCCCTGTTTTTTCAGCCGGAAGAATTTTTCAGCTGGGAAGACGGCAATAAAGATTGGTTTTAACAAGAGCGGGTGTTCAGTCCATTTACTTTAACTGATAAATATTGAACACCTTTTAACACTCAATCAGCGTACCCCCGCACGAATCAACACCCCCGTACGAATAAGGATGAAAAATGCTTGAAAAAATTACCAATACGTTTAGCGGCATTGTCCGCAAGATAAGCGGCAAGGCAACCATTACCGAAAAGAATATTGAAGAAGCGGTAGAGGAAATAAAAATTGCGCTACTCGAAGCGGATGTCAACCTCCGCGTAGTACGCCGCTTTATCAACTCAACAATCGAAGAAGCGAAGGGAGAAACCGTATTAAAATCGGTTAATCCCGGTCAGCAGTTTATCAAGATTGTCCACGATAAAATCCTGTCGTTTTTAGGCGATGAAAAGAAAAGCCTGCAACTGAAAGGCCCCGACACCCAGTCGGTTATCCTCTTTCTCGGTTTGCAGGGTTCCGGTAAAACGACATCCGCTGCAAAACTGGCCGCTCGGTTAAAGAAAGAAGGCCGTAAGCCGCTGCTCGTTGCCTGCGACCTCGTTCGTCCCGCTGCTGTGGAACAGCTCTCCTCATTAGGAGAGCGTATCGACGTCCCCGTATATAAAGAAGATACCAAGGATGCGGTACGGGTTGCGCAAAATGCGGTTATCTATGCACGGAAAAACGACTTTGATACCGTTATCGTCGATACGGCGGGACGGCTGCAAATCGACGAAGCGATGATGCAGGAGATCGCTGCGGTAAAAAAAGCGGTTAATCCGGTAGAAACTCTCCTCGTCGCCGATGCGATGACAGGACAAAATGCCGCCGAAGTCGCAAAAGCCTTTGATGAACAGGCGGGGCTGACCGGCGTTATTTTAACCAAGTTCGACTCCGATGCTCGCGGCGGCGCTGCGCTGTCGTTAAAAACCGTAACCGGCAAGCCTATCCTGTATGTCGGTGTCGGTGAAAAAATCGAAGATTTTGAACCGTTCTACCCCGACCGTATTGCCGGCAGAATTCTCGGTATGGGCGATATTGTTTCGCTCGTCGAAAAAGCGCAGGAAAATATCGATGCGGAAGAAGCCGCCCGCTTGCAGAAAAAGATGGCGACGGAAACGTTCACCCTTTCCGATATGCTCGACCAGCTTGAAAATGTCGAAAAGATGGGTTCGATTGAATCTATGCTCGATATGATGCCGGGGCTTGCCGGTCAAATTTCCGCCGAGGATATCGATAAGACAGGCTTTAAGCGGCAAAAGGCGATTATCCAGTCAATGACGCTCAAAGAACGGGAAAATCACCACATCATCGGGCCGCCCCGCCGCAAGCGTATTGCGAAAGGTTCCGGCACCTCCGTCGCCGAAGTGAACAAACTATTAAAACAGTTTGAAAAGACCCGCCAAACAATGCGGAAAGTCGCAAAGAGCAAGGGACTTCAAGCGCGGCTTATGGGACTGATGGGGTAGCAATCTGCTTCCATAAAAATTTTCTACTTGTATAATAGCAAGAAAGTACTGATTATGATGAATTCGGATTCACAGTGCTTATCAATCAAAGGAGAATATTATGAATAGCTTTTTTAAAACCGTTTGGCTCCCGATAGTTGTCTGTACATTCTGCTTTACAGCCTGTACGACATTGCCATCAAAGGCATTGTACACGGAACCGGCAGTTACCGGTGTTACGGTTAATACGGAAAACAATCATTTTGACGTTGTATACGCTATTAACGGTTGTGTAATGCCCAAAGCAAAAGACGATTTTATTAGTTTCAAAGTCGATACGATGCTGTATACCTATCGACTTGATTTTTCCGTAAACAATGGAATGAAGGCTATACTCGACCGCTTTTTCACCATAAGCGCTCTGGCCGATTCCCAGCATAGACAGAACGGTCATCGTTATCTTGGTGAAACAACCCTCTATGCTTATGCATCATCTGGAGAGACAATAAGCAGACTTATTGCCACTGGAAAAATGGCAAACCATGTACGGTTCAGCTTTTTACTGAAAGACGGAAAAAAATACCTATTACTTGAAGGTTTTCAGGTACAAACACTCGACGGGAAATTGGCAATCGACGACTATATCGACAGTATTCCGTTTCATTACGACGATATAAAAAAGGTCTATGACTTTTTTAACGATACGGAACAGCTCGAAGAAAACCGACAAAAACAGTTGCAAATCGCCCTTGCAGCAGAACAAGCTGAAAAAGAGAAAAAAGCGGCAAAAACGGCAACCGAAAACACAGACGTTATGATAAATTCTGAAGAATCTTCTACCGAAGGTCAATAAAAACAAGCCATTTTCTTTCTCGTGCTATATAACTTTCTTATCAAGGCTCTGAGAGCTGTTATAAACTGATGTTTTTAGCAGTTCCTTACAAAAAATTTCAGCCTTGCATAGGGAGGTTATATGAAGCGTATCCTATTTTTACATCACGCAAAAAATATAGCACGTAAATGTTACAGCGGGCTTTTGTGCCCGCAGACTTGTATCCTCTGCAGAAACATAAATGAAACGGGATTACCGCTCTGTAATCATTGTATTCAAACCGAATTCACACCATATATCATCGGTTTTACCGATTCGGCGCAGTCACAAAAAGCTGAACCCCGTTGTAGACAGTGTGGGAAGATTCTTATTTCCGAACATGAGTATTGTACCCGTTGCAGACCGGCCGATGACGGAACAACAGAAAAGCCAAAACCTACCTGTGATCGTATTTTTACACTTTTCCCATACATCGGGCTTGGGCAAAAATTACTACCCGTTTGGAAAAACAACAATATTCGCAGTTTTTCCACCGTATTTGCACCGCTTATCCACAGTTTTCTCACACAACATCCGGAACTTATGAGTATTCCGCTCGTACCGGTGCCGCCGCGTCCCAAAAAATTGCAGGAAAAAGGTTGGGATCAAATTGAGGATCTCGTAAAGGATCTATCGGTTTATTCGGACATGGCAATATATCGGTGCTTAAAGCGACAGGATGGTATTCCGCAAAAGAAGCTGTCCAAGACCGACCGTGCAGTTAATTTACAGGGGAAAATCAGACTAGCCGCAAAGACCGTCCCGGATAAACTCATGCTACTTGACGATGTAATGACAACCGGCGCAACGCTTGAAGCCTGTGCCCGCGTGTTAAAAAATGCCGGATGTAGGGAAGTCTATGGGCTTTGCCTGTTTTTTGACTAAAAAGGAAAGAAAAAACCTCTAAAAACTTATGTTTTTAGAGGTTCACAATTTTTAGAGGTATATCTACTGGTTATATGGTTACCTCAGCAACCGGTCTTTTTTTAGCGCCGCCGAGCGCTAACTCACCTGCGCGCTTTTTACCGGAAAAGAAAGTGATACAAGCACCGGCAATGTAGATTGTCGAATATACACCGCTTATCATACCTACCAATAAGGCAAGCGCAAAGTCTTTCATGCTACCGGATGTAAAGATGTAAAGCGAAATAGCGGCCAGCATTGTAGTAACGGTTGTGATAATCGTTCTGCTCAACACTTCGGTTTGTGCAAGATCCAAAACATCAACCAATGCAAGCTTTGGATTAAGCCGGATATTTTCGCGGATACGGTCAAATACAACAACCGTGTCATTTATTGAATATCCGACAATTGTCAAAATTGCCGCAATGGTAGTGGAATTAAACTCCATCTGCGTCCACACAATAAAAGTAATCATAATCAAAACATCGTGAACCAACGCAAGTACGGCGCCTAATGCAAATGTCCAACGGAAACGGACTAAAGCGTAAATGAAGATTAAGAACAATGCTCCAATTACCAGAAGTACCGCTTGGCGGGCAAGTGAACCGGAGAAGCGAGAGCCGACAAAGTCGGTACTCAATACGGCAAAATTATCCGCTTCATAAGCAGCTACCAGCGCAGTATTAATCAATGCCCGCAGTTCAGCGTTTGCATTGGTGTATGTGCCGTTATCAGGTAACCGTATTTGGAACACACGGTCACGTGATTCACCGACTTGCTGTACTGAAACCGAAGCAATGGAAGCAAGTGCATGACGCACTTCATCGGCATCGATCGGCTGTATTTGATCAGGAATATAATGTGCACGGAATGGCTCCGTTGTAAGGCGGGAAGTTTCCGAGGTAATAAATACGCTTTGTAATGCGGTATCGGCCTTTGCAAGCACTTTAGCCTGTACACCATCAATTTGCTGCTGTACAGCCTCGATAAACTGTCCAACTGTGGGGTATTCGCTATACTTAAAGGACACTACCTTATTTTCAGCGTCTACCGAAATAACGGTAATATCAATTCCTTGGGAATTTTGTGCTACCTGTATATTTTTCTCACCGTTATATGTTAAAATAAAAGCAGAAGGCGCAAACCGCACTTTCTCGATAAATCCTGCCTGAAAGTCAATACCAAAGTTAATTCCTTTAGTAAAAAGACCTACAATACCGGAAATAATAAGAGCACAGCTCACAACAACCATAACACCGAAAAGCTTGCTAAATTTTATCGTTTTTTTCATACGAGCGACCTCCAAGTAATATGCAGCTTCTTCTGATGCAATGTTTCCGTGCCGAAATCAAAGATCAACCGTGAAACAAAAAGGGCTGTAAATACGGAAGAAACAACACCGATTGTTAAGCTATAAGCAAATCCTTTGATCGGTCCGGTTCCCAATATTGATAAGAACAGCGCTGCAATAAAGGTAGTAATATTGGAGTCCATAATCGCCCAGAATGCATGAGCAAAACCGGTTTGAATAGCAGCTTCCCTACTTTTATGCAATGCAAGTTCTTCTTTAATTCTTTCAAAGATAACAACGTTGGCATCAACCGCCATACCGATGGTCAAAATCATACCCGCAATACTCGGCAGCGTAAGCGTGAGGTTAAATGCAGAAAGTACGCTGAATACGATATAAAGGTTCAGTATCTGTGCAACACAAGCATTAATACCGGCAGCGCGATACCAAATCAGCATAAACGCTAAAACAGCGATTAAGCCCCATTGGAGCGCCATTAAACCTTGATTGATGGCTTGCTCGCCCATACTGGCGCCTATTACCTGCTGATTTTCCAATTCGAGCGGTACATTAAGCCACGCAGTACGCAAGATCGTTTTAAGATTTTCAGCCTCGTCCGCGCTGAAACCGCTGATGGTTCCCGTACCACCGGTAATCGGTTCCTTGATATTCGGCGCCGATTTAATCTTATCGTCGGATACAATAGCCAACCGTTTACCTTGATTTGCAGTAGTAACGGTTGCAAATATATCAGCACCTTCCTTATCGAGTTCGAATACAACCAGCGGTTCATTGGTTTGGCTCGTCGTCGTGCTCACCCGCTGCAGATGCTTTCCTTCAAGAGCCGCTTCTTTCTTTATAACAAGAAAGCCTTGCCGTTCATCCAGTCCATAAGCGTCCTTGCTATATACGCCGAGTACCTTGGTGTCTGCAGGAATAATCGAAGGATTGATGAGATTATAATCCGCGTCAAATGTACGAGTAGGATTAGCATTATAATAAGAATAAAAAGCCTGAGTCGCATCATCGTCTACAATATGGAATGCAAGCAAGCCGCGACCCATGATAATAGAATTGATTTTGTCGGCATCGGCTGCACCGGGGATTTCGACATAAATACGATCTTCACCCTGCTGTCTGATAACGGGTTCGGTCAGACCGAACTTATCGATACGACTTGAAATGGTATCGATAGCTAAATTCATCGCTTCTTTTTTTGCCGAAGTGCTGCTATCACCGCTGTCGCCGGTTACCGCACTTAAATCGGCTTTGATAATGATGCTCATACCGCCTGAAAGATCGAGACCGAGCT
This sequence comes from Treponema medium, assembly GCF_017161265.1. Taxonomy (NCBI): domain Bacteria; kingdom Pseudomonadati; phylum Spirochaetota; class Spirochaetia; order Treponematales; family Treponemataceae; genus Treponema; species Treponema medium. Next base: position 413,912 of record NZ_CP031393.1, read on the forward strand.
TTACCGCATTTGCCTGCGCGTTTTTAATGCTTAGTATCTTACTTCGGTATGAATCCTCCATTATAGGACTCATTGCTGCCCGTGCTTTATCCTCAGAATTTTCCGGGAAGGCTGCAAGCAATGCTCCTGCCGTCCATACTGAAGGTTGCTCTTTACCGAGACTCTTTAAATTCTTCTTTGCCGCATTAATAAGCGGCTCATATTTTGCCGGAACAGGATTGGAATCACCTTGCTTTGCAGATGCGATTAATGCGTCAATATCCGTTTTTGTCATATTTATGACATAATCTTTAATTTTTTCTCTGGAACCGAGCGCCAATGCCTTATCGTCTTTACCTGTCCAAAAATACCATTTAAGGGTGGGATACAAAAACACAAAACAGAGGCCTAACACAGCCAGAACAATCACGAATCGAGTTCGCTTTTTCATGTCTATCTCCTCATCTAACGGAAATAAACGTTCATACTGAGGTTAGGCACAGCACGAACGATTTATAAGCCGATATGGGGATGTCTCAAAAATTGGTTACTTTTTCGCCATCTCCATCGAGTTTAAAATTAAGTCTTTGTACAACAATGACTTAATTTTATTCTGCTTCGCCGGAAAAATCGGGCGGCTGCGGTTTTTCGGGACTGGAATCTTCAGTTTTCTTTTCTTTCTTTTTAAAGAGAGATGAAAACGGAGAAGTCTTTTCCGGCACATTTGCCAGACGGCTTGCCTTTGTCTTTTCATCCAAAATAACACTACCGATTGCGGAACGATTCATTTCAAGCTTACAATTATCGTCAACTTTAAGAATGATCGTTGTTTCTTTTACGGAAGACACAACGCCGTGAATACCGCCAATGGTGATAATTTTATCACCTTTTTGAACGGAGGCAATCATTTCTTGCGTTTTCTTTTGCTCTTTCTTTTGAGGCCCGATAATAAAAACGTAGAAAATTACAAAGATAAGACCGAGAGCGAGAAGCGGAATAAAACTACCTCCCGATGCGGCTTGCTGCAACAATGGAATCGCGTTCATTATTTACATCCTTATTTATAACAAATATCCTTAAAATACTAACACAAAAAAAATGCGTAGTCAATTCACAGGTTATCCTGACCGGTTATTTTACCGACAGCAACTCAAGTTCAAATACCAAATAGCTATCGGGAGGGATAACCCCGCCTGCACCGCGTGAACCGTATCCAAGCTCCGGCGGAATAACGATTGTTCGTTTTTCACCGACAGCCATTTGCACCGCTTGCTGATCAAATCCGGCAATGAGCTGTCCCGCTCCTGCAACAAATTTCAGCGGTTCATGCATATCCGAATCATCGAACACCGTACCGTCAAGCAAAGAACCCTTATATTTCATAGTCAGGGTTTTACCTGTTTGAGCCTTAGCTCCCGTTCCCGCCTTTGTAATTGTATAAAAGATACCGTTTTCGTTCTTAACGGCATTGGGGAATTTTTGTTTTATCAAAGCCTCATATTTTTCCCGTTTCTGGGCAGCGCGCTGCTTTGCCCTTTCTGTGGCTCCTGCAAGATAGGCATTAAAATCTTTCTGGGTTGCAGTAAACTTTTGAGCCTCAGATCCTTTGCGGATAATCGACACGGAATTCATCCGATCGCCTTGCGTGATTTTATTAACAACATCCTGCCCCTTTACAACACGACCGAACACGGTATGTTTTCCATCCAGCCACGGTGTCGGCACATGGGTAATAAAGAACTGTGACCCGTTTGTTCCCGGTCCTGCATTCGCCATAGAAAGGATACCGGCAGTATTATGCTTGAGGTTATCAACAAACTCATCGGGGAAGCGGTAGCCCGGCCCGCCGGTACCCTTGCCGTCAGGATCGCCGCCTTGAATCATAAAGTTTGCGATGACACGGTGAAAGATTAAACCATCATAAAAAGGTTTTCCTTTCGCTGCATCCAAAGTTCCCTCTGCCAATCCGACAAAGTTACATACCGTCATGGGTGTTTCTTTATAGAACAATTCCACAACAATATCACCCTTGTTCGTATCAATAACGGCATAGACGCCGTCCTTTTGTAATTCAGCACTTATCGCATTCATTTTTTTTCCTTTTTCAGAATCTCCCGTTAAAATAATTGCAGCAGCAGCCGCTGTCGCAATAATCAAAAAAGTAATCGGTAAAACCAATACCGCAATCTTATTCAACCGCATAGTTCCTCCATCAAGGTGTCGCACTATTCTCGTATTGCGCAATGAACCATCCGTACACCGCTTCACCCCGTGTTTTAAACGAATTTTGCACACGCTCTCGGAAAACGGAAGGGGCGGTAAAGTCGGCACGTGTCAACATGTGTATCAGCAGATACTCTCCCAGATCGGTTACGGCAATCGACGCCTCTAAATTTTCAGGTTCAATCGCTTTAAATATCGAATACTTTAATACACCGATATTTGTAGAAATGAACCCGGCAGAATCGGCATCTGAGCAAAACCGATAACGATAAATGTTTTTATCGAAGGTTAAATCTTTTTGCACCACATAGACCGAAAGATCCGTAGAAGGATTGTCAACAGGGTCGGCAATTCTGCCTTCTGTTTTAGGATCATCGATAATATATGATGCTTCGTAGAGCGTCCGCATCTTCTTGCGACTGCTCGAATAATATTGCAGCCCTTCCAGCTTTGAAATGGAACGAAGAATGCGGGAGATTTTCTCCGTATCTTTTATGCCACCTTGCGTCTTTTTATGCAAATACAACGCCTCTATCAAAAAAGTAGGATTACCCTTGTTCCAGTTTTCTGCAAATGTCTGGGGTACAGCAAAAGGCGGCGCAAGACGCGGCATAGCGTTTTCTTTATTGTACACCGACCGGAATAAATGTTCTTGCTTAAGCAATTCTATCCGTTGCTCAGCGGATAGAAACGAATCCAGTGCCGAAATTACCGAATCGGGTACATTGCCGATATCCTGCGCAAAAAGAGAACAGCCTGTCAAAAGAGCAAGAAGAACAAGACAACGCCTCATTCACTAAAGCCCTTTATACAATACACGCACTTGTTTGTATAAGCCTTCACCTTCGCTCTTTGTATCGACATCACGAATATCGGCAAGCGTACTGTGAATCAGTCTGCGTTCATAGGGATTCATCGGCTCAAGTAAGACTGAAGCCTTTGTCGTTACAACTTGATCAGCGGTGGTATAGGCAAGCCGTACGAGCGATTCTTCACGGCGAAGCCGATAATTTTCACAATCGAGCATAATCCGTTCGGAAATACCGATTTTACCGGCATACACATTGGCAATCAGCTGGAGTGCATCCAGATTTTTTCCCTTCTTTCCGATTAAAATAGCAGAATCCTCGGAGGAAAGCCGTATAAGCAGCTTATGTTCTTCGTGTGAAAGGATTTCGATATTTGCGGTATATCCCATCGCATGAATAAGCTCGCCGATAAACTTCACCAAATCAGCTTCTTTTTCCGTAGCAGCCTCGCGTGAAAGCGGCTGTTGGCAGGGCGTATCAGTAATAGGCTTCCCTGTAGCGGCTTTATCGTCAATATGCACGCGAATTTTGGCATAACCTTTCTTAAAAAGCGAATTTTTTTGAATTTCAACGATTTCCACATCGAACTGATCGGCTTCTACGCCAAGCTCGGCGATTGCTTTATCTATAGCATCACGTTCGGTTTTTCCTTCAAATTCATAGATCATTTCCGAACCTCCTTTTTCTTCATCATTGCCTTAATGATTAGCTGTTGAACGAGCATCAAGAAGTTCGTGCTTGTCCAGTAGAGCAATAATCCTGACGGCGCATTATAAAACATAAAAAAGAAGAACAACGGCATACCGTACAGCATAATTTTCATTGTGCTGTTTTGTTGCTGATCGCTTGTGGGAGTTTGCGTTATTTTTCCAAACACCATCTGCGAAATCACATAGACAATAGGCAGAATACGCAGATCCGTCCATCCGAGGAAGGGAATGGGATTGGGGAACTGCAAAACACTATCACCAACAGATAAATCCGGTATCCAATGAGGGATAAACATTGCGCCACGGAACTCAAAATAATTATTAAACAGTCGATACATCGCAAACAAGATCGGCAATTGGATCAATAAAGGCAGACAGCCCGAAAGAGGGTTATAACCGGCTTCTTTATAGAGCTTAGCCATTTCTTCGTTCAGCTTTTGCGGCTTACCTTTATACTTTGCCTGTAATTCCTGAATCTTAGGCTGCATTTTTTGCATCTGCTGCGTTGATTCCGAGCTTTTTTTGGTAAGCGGGAAAAAGATCACCTTTATCAAAATTGTTACAAGGATAATCGAAACACCCCAGTTTGGAATAAGTTTATAGAAGAATTGGAGCAGCCATTTAAGCAATACCTCTAAAGGACGCCAAATACCGCTGGAAACGGCTACAGTATCAATCCGCAGATTATCATAGTTGTAGTTGTTTTTTGATGGGATATTGTAGGTACTTAAAATATTTTCGGAACACGGGCCGAGGTAGATACGGTATACGTCGGTTACTTTATTACCGGTAATCACAGGCCGCGAAAAAAACAGCTGCCCATCTTGTACCGTATCCGCATTAGGCTGTGCGGCAGAATACAGTATCTGCTGTGCAGGAACCGAAGGGATAACGATAAGACTGAAATATTTTCCCGAAATACCAGCCCATGGAACGGAATCCGTAATCAATTTGGTCTGGTTGGCTTTTAATGCAGTGTCTTTTTTCTTTCCATTTATGTAAGAAAAAAAATGCCGGTATTCGTAGCGGTCTGCTTTGGCATCCCAGTCGGGACCGATTTGAGGCATTGTCCTTAGCGTATAACCTGCATTATCAAAATTTAGCCCTTTCATATCGGCATCGCCGCTAACCGTAACGGCAAGTTCAAACATATAGTCATCTGGCAGAAAGGTATATTTTTTAGCAAGCGTAAACGAAGACACGGAACCGTCTTGGTTCTTTATCGAAATTGTCTTAAAAAAGCCGATAATCTGCTTTCCATTTACTGTTTCTTCTTTGACATTAAAGAATTGATTTAAGGCAGAAGCCTGAGCACCGCCCAGTGCAATCGAAAATGCTCTATTTCGATCGGTTAGATTTTTTACCAATTCCACATAAGAATCGCCTTTGGAACTATTGCGTTCCAGCAACTTATACGAAATGATATCACCGCCTTGGTTTGTAAGTGTAATTTCCGCAATATCGGTTTTAACGGTAACGGTCTGTTCACCGATAACGGTTTCATCCGGAGTTTCCAGCACTCCAAAATCCGCAGGAACGGTTTCCGCTACAAAGGTATTTTGCGGAACTTCTGCCTGCTGCTCCGTTGTAGAAGCAGCGGCAGACGATTGTTGCTGTACGGGAGCAGGAGGGAAAAATTTGTATTGCACAAACATCGCAGCTGCAATGACAAGACCGGAAAGAACCATTGCAATAACTGTATTTTTATTCATAAACGAATCTCCTAGGGAACGGGATCATACCCTCCCTTGTGAAAAGGATGACATCTAAGGATTCGTCTTACCGCTAAATACCCTCCCTTAAAAGGCCCGTATTTAGAAAGGCTTTCAAGGGCGTAATGAGAACAGGTGGGATAATATCTGCAACAAGGCGGAAACAAGGGAGAAATACACTTTTGATATACCTTTACCCCCGCACATAATAAAAACGTAAAAATACGCTCAATCTTTTTCAGATAATTGTGTTTCATATTGTTGAGATCGAATAGAAAACATACCCGCTTTTTTAAACAAACAATCCAGCTGCGCCGTACGCAGAGAAAAAGTATCGCGCCCCGGAAATATAAGCAAAAGAATATCCTTCCCGATTATAAGCTGGGATTTCATTTGCCGGTATACTTCTTTAGATAAACGGCGCGCTTTATTTCTTTGTACAGCAGAACCGTAATGTCGCTTAAACGTACAAACAAAACGATTATATGGTAATTTATTCGGTAAAACGAACAACTTTGCGCCGTCGCAGCTATAGCGGTGTCCTATTTTAAACATATCCCGTATCCGCACGGCGCCGCAAAGGCGCTCTTCTTTAGGTAAACAAGAGCGCTCCATGTGTTAAAACTCTTAGTAACTCTTTTTTTCGTCAGACACGGAAAGCTTATAGCGTCCTTTTGCACGGCGACTCTTTAAAACAGCGCGTCCTCCGCGTGTTGCCATACGCGCACGAAATCCATGACGGCGCAAACGTTTCGTTCTACTCGGTTGAAATGTCCGTTTCATAAAACTAGACTCCTTCTATATATAGTTATCAGGCGCATTACCCGCCTAAAAGATCTTGGGATAGCGAGAAAGCAAAATTTCCTTAAAATGCAACCACCGAACAAAATATCAATTTTGGAGATTGTTGCGGCTGAAAATAAACCTTCCTCAGTATACTAGACAGACGACTATACTATAGCACTATAAAAAAGTCAATCTATCGCTTTGGGGTAAAACGCATCAGATCCTTTAACACGCCCGCAGAATAAAGAGGTTATGGGCACCTTTGCTTTGTGGTCTTTGGTTTATTTTCCTGATACGTTCTGGCTTCCGCTGAAAAAAAAGGCATCCTTAAATAAGGATGCCTTTTCAAACTTAGCAGGGGTAGGACTTGAACCTACGACTTCCGGGTTATGAGCCCGACGAGCTGCCAACTGCTCTACCCTGCGATGTACGGCGCATAAGATAACCCACAATCGTAAAAATGTCAAGTGTTATTACAAAACCGGTAGGGATTCCGCATTATAAATAAAAACACATGAAATCTATGTTCTAAACCATAGAAAAGTCTTTACACTTGAAGGTATGAAGCCTTTTTTACGATTAAAAACTTGGTTTTTTGTTACGTATAGCAGTGGTTTCACTGAATTTTATCTACAAAAGCTTATAATGCGGAATCCCTGCAAAACCGGTTTAAACAGGAACTCGACGTGCAATCCCGAGAATGGTCAAATCATCGTATTGAATATCTTCTTTTATTTGTTTGTAGTAAAAATATTCATCGTAAATAGGATGCGGTTCCTTATCACAACAATAGATATCGTACTGTAGGAAGTATTTGCTCAAGAACGTATCGATTTTTTTATCCACCTGCACACAATCAAAGGATTGCGCGGAGGCATCTTTATACATTCTAAAGACTTTCTCAACTGAAATCAGTGCCAGAACGGCGTCTTCAATCGTTCCGTTACACGAGGAGAAATCGAAATCCATCTGCTCATACATAAGATCACTCTGTCGTTTTTTCAGCGTGAATTTTTTTCGGGCAAAAACAGCCTCAATAATCGCTTCAACCCTATCTTTTCCCAATGTTTCGCTGTCGGTACCCAGCAGATGACTACTATCGCCATTATCCTCCAACAGTATAGGATCGGAACCATCCTTCGTCTTCGAAATCGGCACACGAAGCTTTCGTTTCGATTCTTCAATACCATCAGTATAAAGGAACAGTATATCTCCACAATTCAAGTGTATTTTTTCAACAGGGTATCCGCCGTTAAGATTTATCATCTCTGAAGAAAAGGCGCCAGCCGCAGAACCTGAACGCAGTGTATAGCTTTTTAAACGTCGTGCCTGCTTATCGTAAATATGAACGATATTATCGCCCGCATTACAGAAATAAGCATCGCCAACACGCATATTGATAATACAAAGGGTGAATGCGGCAAAACGCCCCACAAATCCGTGCGATTCGATAACATCATTAATTCGCATAACGATACCGCTCAGGTTATAGCCATCGCGTTTGTAGTTCCAATTTTGAAAATAATTTTGGAACAAAGTCGCTACTTCTACCATAATAAGGGCAGCGGGAACTCCCTTTCCTGCAACATCGCACTTTATAACAGCATAGTGGAAGGCATCCAATTTTCTATAATCAAAATAATCCCCCGAAACACCGTGTGCGCCTTCGTAATACCCGAAAAACTCGGAATAGAGGTCACGGTGGCTACCCGTTGTCAGCTTCCTACCGGAGGAACTGATGTCCAGCGGGATAAACATCTTTTGTATTTCTTTCCCGACCTTTAAATCTTTAGAAATAGCAGCAGCAGCGGCTAATCTTTCAGTCATATCGTTAATCGTTGTTCCCAGCATTCCAAATTCGTCCCGCGAGGTAACTTGAACCGATCTACCGGCCAGCTTCTCTTTATCTTCGGTGTCGCGGATTAACGCAACATGCGCTGCTAAAAGACCAAGCGGCCGTACAAATAATGAACTAAAAAGCCATGCGGTAGAGATACCTGCAATCAACACGACCAATGAGATTTTGACAATAATGCGAATTAATCGATTTTGCTGTTCGTTTATTTTTTTTAGCAAATTTTCCACCGAAATATCAACAAATACAATACCCTGTACACTATCATGCGGATTTTCAGGGTTATAATAGATAATCGGTTCGTAAAACAAATATTCTGTTCGTTTTTTTGAAAGATTATGCATTGAATAATCAGGGTATGAACCAAAACCTTGATCGGCCAACGCCGAAAGATTAGCTTGCAACTTTGATTCCAGATGCCTGATGTTTGCCTGAATTTCAGTTTGGCGTTTAAGTACATACGGATCCCGTTGCATTTCCAGCGTTTCCATCTCATCCGTGAGCAGTCGAATCGAATCGATGTGCTGCTGAACGATTATTGAGGCCTCGTTATTAATATGCGTCAACTTTTGTGAGATTTCTTCAATTCCTTCAGGATAAAACTGAGACTCTCCGGGAATATACCGATGAGTATTAATCATTTTAGTGATATCCTGATAGTCAGTCGCAAGGACATAGTGAAGCCCTGTCTGTCCCGGAAGAGTACTCCTACCAGTAACAACGACATATTTTGCTTCGGGGAAGGTAACGCGATTCAATAACAAAAGATCAAAATCTTCCTGATTGGGATCCGAAAAATGAGCTTGAACCCGCAATTCAAGGTTATCGAGCAATATTTTTGTTTGCAACAGAAGACTGTTTGAAAGTAAATCTTTATACGGGCGGATAATGGCAATTGCGAGAGCTGTAGCGACACTGGCAATAACAACAAGTAAAATAACAACGATGATAACGATAAATTTTATACGGACACTATTCCATAAATTTACCGTTGGTTTGTATTTTTTTGTGTTGTCAAGTGCCTTTTTGCTTGCGTCCATGCTCGCTCCTGGTAAAATGCTTTGTTATTGAATAGAGAATATTATACAGCAAATACTCCACAAACAAAAGAGGGTATCTATAAAAAATGGACAAAGAAGAGAGATGGTATCCCCCTTGCCTAAACGAAACCGGTTAGGCAAAATAGATTAAGCCAAATTTACATCAAAGGAGATACCATCGAAATGGATTATTACGCATCTTATAAAAACAGTAAAGACCCCTCGTTGTTAAGAAAAGAGTTGGTCAGCTACGCGCTAAAGTACGGCAACAAAAAAGCTGCACAGCACTTTCAAACAACCATAAAAACAGTCAGAAAATGGAGAAAACGCTGGCAAGAACAAAAAGGAGTAGGACTCAAAGACCGGTCTAAAAAACCTGAAAAAAGCCCTCGCATGATGAAAAAGTATTGGCAATTCAAAATAAAAGCTCTAGCAGAAAAGGCAACCGCAGATAATAAACGTATTAACGGAGTAATGATTAAACGTGAGTATGGCATTCCTTACTCCCTCAAGACGGTTGTCAAATATTTAAAACAATACTACAAACTCCCGAGCAAAAAAACTCATCGAGAAAAAAAGCGCAATATGCGGGAAGTTAAAGATAAATATCGTGCATTTGAAAAAATACAGGTAGATATCAAATATTTGGATGATATTCCTGAATTTTATCACGATTTTATGCAGTTCCACTTACCAAAATACCAAATAACCGCTCGTTGTATCAAAACAGGGGCTTTATTTATCGGCTACACACAGCAACACAGCAGTACCAGTACCGCCATTTTCATCTATCGGCTGTTCACTCATCTCAAGCACTATGGCATCAAGCCAGCTGAAATAACAATCCAAACCGACAATGGTACTGAGTTTACTGCTCCATGGAATAGTCTCAAAAAAACACTTTTTACCAAAGTTATTGAAGTTTCTTTTACTTCTACGCATAAAACCATTCCCGTCGGGGCTAAGACCTATCAAAGCGATGTGGAAAGTTCTCATCGGCTTATCGAAGATGAATTTTACGCCTGCCGGTATTTTTCCAGTGCTCAAGACTTTTTGAAACAAGCGCATCAGTACCAGAACCACTTTAACTTTACTCGGTTTAATACCTATAAAAACGGCTCGCCCGTACAGCTTTTACAACAGGCTGCACCTCTTATTAACCGCGATGTTTTGAACTTTAAACCCGTTCTGGTTGACACGTTCTTTCATCTGTATAAAAATGAATTTAGATTGCTTGCCTCTTAGGGCGGGGATACCATCTCTCTTCAAATCCCAGTATCTATAAAAAAAAAGTAAAATTTCAACAAAAAAAATTTAAGTATCTTGAGGGTATCTCTAAAAATTTATTCATGCAGAGCGTTTAATACCCCGGCGTTCTACGTCGAGGTTGTTTTGGAACTTAGAGATACCCGTCAAGTTATTTTGAAATATAGCTGCCCGCAAAATCCATTACGGTAACGGCGCCGTAAGGTGCATTTCCGGTTTTGTTAAAGCCGATACCAACCTTCTTAAATTCTTGTTTTAGAATATTAATCCGGTGTCCCCTACTCGGCACTCCATCGTCAATCAAAAGCTGAACAACGATTTCCCGCGCCGTAACACTGCCGTAAGCACAATTTTCTCCGCAAAGGATTCCCCATGTTCCGTAGCGGCTGATACGGGTAACAAGGTCAGAACCATCGCTCCCCGTATGCCCCAGTGCTCCGGTACGTGCCTGATCATCGGCAAGCCATTGCGCCGAACGGCACAGCCCTTTTTCCAAGGTTAAAGGTTCAACAGCAACCGTAGTCTTTAATACACGTATACATTCCTGTACCGGCGCAATACCTTCTTGGGTGAGCAGCCGGACTTTTCCCGGCTCGGAATACATATTTCCATCGAAGTATTTGAGCCGCGGCTCCAGTATTTCCGCCGCATACCGCTTAGGATTTGTCCGCACAAAGTTAAGTTCCTTTACGACTTCTTCCGCAAGGTATCTCGTGTCACTTAACGGCGTATCCGGCGCCATCATATTATTGCCGGTAGTACAAGAAAACAAAAACAGCACAAATGCCATCAGTAAAACAAATAGTCTCTTTTCCATATATTATACTGTATTCAATTTACAGTAAATAAGCAAGATTTCCATAGACCCCAGTTATCATATAGGTTATAATTGCCCCCTATGAAACGGCTGTTGATTGTTTTTGCCTTTGTTACTGCGATGTCGGTTCATGCGCAGGATTTCCTTTTGGCAGGTACGCAGGACGGATTATATAAGCTTACATCGGTTTCCGCACAAAAGATTTGGGATACGGCTGCGGTGCGTAAAATTATCAGAAACGGGAAGACATGGTTTTTCCTTACCGATAACGGTATTGCGCGATCGGATAATGTAACGCAGTTTGAGTATATCAACGACGGCCTTCCGATAAAAGTGATAAAAAAGATAACCGACGGCGAAAAATCCTTTATTAAAAAGCCTCAGATGTTGAAAGATTTGGAAGCGCATCCGTCCCGCTCAGATACCCTTATTACCGCCACAAACAGCACTGTGTTTTTAAGCGAAGACGGCGGACGACATTGGCGCAACCTCGGCTGTCATACACCGGTCAACGGATTAAAAGCCGTCTGCGTACTCGATTTGCCGGATGCGCAGGGAAATTTGCAGCTAACCGTCCTTGCCTCGCACTCCATCTACGGGGTGGCATGGAAACAGCCGTCCGTTTCCGACAAATGGCAGCCTTTGAGCGAGGGGCTTATCCCCGGGCCGGAAAGCGATGAAGAAATTTCCGATATTGTCGTGTATACCCGCCAGCAAAAACAAGAGGTATACGCCGCGCAAACGTTTACCGGCAAATTGTACCAGCTCGATTGGACGGCAAAACGCTTCTATGCCGTTTCGGACTGGACAGACAGCATTGCAGGTGCACGCTGTATCGACGGACTCAGCCCTGCTGCAATGTCCATCGTCGGCACTAAAAACGGCGGCCTATTTGAAATACCACTGATGCTGCCGACGCCCGCTCCCAACCGGCTGAAGGGAATAGAACTTACCCTTAAACGCATTGCCTCAAAGCCGCTTTCGGCGTGGATACCGCAGCGGATGACGCGGCTCGGTAAAGCGGTGAGCCTTTCGGAATTGTGGCTGTTCGACGAGGGAGACAAAACACGGAAAACGGACTATCTCCGCCGCGCTACGGGACGAAAAGGGGTATACCTGCCGGCGCATCAGGCACGGACGGCAGCCGGTTTGCAGCGCTACTTCGACCTGCTTGAACAAAATAAGCTTGATACGCTCATCATCGATATGAAGGATGATTTCGGTTTTGTCCGCTACAACTCGCAGGATGAAGAAATACAGGCGGTGGGCGCAGTTCGACCCTTTATTCAGCTTGAAGACTTTACCGCAAAGGCAAAGGAACACAACGTCTATCTTGTCGCCCGCATCGTTGTGTTCAAGGATAAGCAGCTGTACCGGTACCGGAAAAATATATACGCAGTAAAGGATAAAAACGGCAAGCCGTGGCAGGGCTATAAAACCGTTGACGAAACGGCAGAGCCGATTGAAGAATATTGGGTAGACCCCTATAACGAAAACGTGTGGAAGTACAATACGGCAATCGCCCAAGAACTGATTCGGAGAGGTTTTGACGAAGTGCAGTTCGATTATATCCGCTTTCCCACCGACGGGGAAAATCTCTATGCGGCACGGTTTCCGGCACAGGAGCAGGGCATGGATAAGGAAAGTGCAATCATGTCATTCCTTGCCTATGCCCGGGAAAAAATCCGTGCGCCCATTTCAATAGACATTTACGGGGCAAACGGATGGTACCGCACGGGTGCTCGTACCGGTCAAGAAGTGGAAGTGCTTGCCGATTACGTTGATGTGATATGCCCGATGTTTTATCCCAGTCATTTTCGCCAGAGCTTTCTTGCACAACAACCGGCGGAAGAACGCCCGTATCGTATTTATCAGCAGGGTTCATATCGGAATAAGATTATTGCGCACAATAAGGTGATTATCCGGCCGTGGACACAGGCGTTTTATATCCCCGTGTCCTACGATAAAAAGTATTATAATGAAGATTATGTGCAGCGGCAGATTATCGGCATCAAGGATTCCATTGATGAGGGCTATGCCTATTGGAATAATTCCGGCCGTTACGCCGACATCCGCCCCGACGGCCTCCCACTACCGCAGAAATAACCTGTTCGGAAGTGTACCTCCATGTACACTTCCGAACGCGAGTTTTTGCTACGCAAAAACGTCGCTTCTGTTTGGAACCACGGACATCCCTGTCCGTTCTGAAATTAAACGGTATGAACAAAAATTACCCATTTTTTCCAGCAAACGGGTAAACGCATCAGATGAATAAATATAAATCGCAAAATCAGGAGATTGGACAAGCATTTGAACTGCAAAGAAGTTCAACTCTGCTTGGACGGTCTCCTGATTTTGCGGGGATATAAAAAAATCTCTGATGCGTTTACCCAGTTTTGCTATAGTTGTTCGCCTGAGCGGATTTTTTCTTCAAAGCGTTCCAGCTCTTTGCCTTTAAGCCCGCTTTCTTTGCCTTGCAGTAGATTGCGCACGGCTTCCAATTCGGCGCCGGAAAAATGCACACCGGTTAAGATATGCTTTTCAAACGATTTTGTTGCAAACGGCGCCACATTTCGGCAAATCTCCAGCAGCACAAAGGCGTAATCGCGGATTTCCTTTTGAGCATGACTATCACAACGGAGCTTTAAGAAGTGAAAGAGGTTGTGTAAATCGATTTGCCAATACATTTCCGTGTATGCCGAAAGCGGTAAATTGATACGGGCAAGTTCCCGCGCCAGTTTTGTATCGATAAGGGCACTGTATTCACGGTAGGCCGTCTCCTGCTGTGCGTGCAGGGTATCCCGTATCTGCGTCCGCACCTCAAGCGGCGCCGGTTCGCTCATACGTCCCTGCCGGTTATCCGTACTTTGGAACGCGATATCCTCGGACGCAGGCAGATAACATTCATCCCGCATAATCGAATACCGCCCTGAAATTTCGTTAAGTCGCGCCGTCCGGTGTCGCACCCATTGCCGCGCAACAAAAATCGGCATTTTTATATGGAAGGTCAGGACAACCTGCTCAAACGGGGACGTATGCTGATGCCGTAAGAGGTAATCAATCAGCCCCGCATCTTCGCGAACACTTTTTGTACCATCTCCATACGACACCCGTGCCGCTTGTACAATACGCGCATCTCCGCCGAGATAATCAACCAACCGGACAAAGCCTTTGTCCAACACCTTATATTCTTTATCAAGAATTTCTTCCGCTGCGGGAACAATACAATGAGCCATATCTCATATATCGGTATTTTTCTGTTGCGTACTTAATTGATACCGTCAAGCGGGAGATGCCCCTGCGGTTTAAAATCGCCGAGCAATGCTCCGAAACCCGCGGTAAACGAGACCGGCGCGTAGCTGTAAAGAGCAATCGCCGTGGGTATCTCCGGGATACCCGACAAGAACACCGGCGAAAGGCAGGAGAAAATAATATACCGTTTGTTAGGATAGGCTTTATAGAGCCGCTGTAAGACTTGGAGCGATGACTCGTTTGCAAGGCAGAAGATGACAGTATCACTTGCAGCCGCCTTGGTAAAAATGCCGTCCGACAGATTACTCGTTTTGGCGGCGGGAAAACGTTTTAACCCTGCCTGTAAAAAAGCGGAATATGAACCGGCAAGCAGTATCTTTTCCCCGGTTTTAGGTATATACGGAATGTATTTGCCGCGAACAACGGTAATCGCTCGTGCGGCAAGAGAAAGAAAGAATGCCTGTCCTTCGGCGTCGGGCAGCTTTTCGGGAATAGCATATACATCGGGATACAGCGGTACTGCATTGCCGCTTTTAAAATACCGGAGTTTTGTTTCGATAATTCTGTAGGCCGCATCCTTAACCCGCAACCTGAAAGCTTCGTTGGTCTGCATCCGCTGTAAATTTTCCGTCCAAAATGCATCATAGAGACGCGGCGTAGTAGAAGATTCGATAATATCGTTTCCCGCCTCCAGTGCGAGCTGTACCGCTTTGGCAACTGTGCCGGCATAACGGATTGCTCCGTGCATCATCATATCGTCGGTGATAACCAAGCCTTTAAATCCGAGCCGTCCGCGTAGCACGGTTTGCAGTAAATATTGAGAGAACGAGGCAGGCTCTCCGTGTTCGGATACGGCGGGAAAGTGTAAATGTCCGGTCATAATTGCCGGCACCTCCGCTTCGATAAGGTATTGAAACGGTACCAGTTCGCGGTTATAGAAGGTCTCTTTGGAGATGTCAATGCTCGGCAGCTTTCCGTGGCTATCAAGCGCGGTGTCCCCGTGTCCGGGAAAATGCTTGGCAGTGGTCAGTACGCCTGCCTTTTTACTCCCCTGCATAAAGGCACGGGCTAAAATTCCCGCTGCCTCCGGCGATTGCCCGAAAGAACGCGGCCCAATAATAGAAGATTCATGATTGGTATAGAGGTCTACTGTCGGTGCAAAATTGAGATTGATGCCAAGCGCTGAAAGCTCTCGGGCAATATAAAAGCCTTCGTAGTAGGCGTCTATCGGATAACCGGAGGCGCCGATAGCGAGATTACCGGGCGTTTCCGACGTGCGTCCTTTAACGTGGCGTATCCAGCCGCCTTCCTGATCGGTTGCAACAAAGAGCGGGATACGGAAGCGGGTACTGTTGGCCTTTTTTTGTAAAAGGCTGATAGCTTTCGCTAGTTCAACGCTGTCCTCAGTATTCCAGCCGAATATTTTGATACTGCCGAGGCTTCGCTCGGTAATCCAGCTCATTAAAAGGTCGGTCGGCGCCTGCCCCGCCCATCCGAACATAAACGTTTGGGATAGCAGCTCTTCGTCGGTCATCGCCTCCGTAATCCGGCCGGCAAGTTCCGCGGCGGGTACTGCGTCGTAAAAATCGGGCAGGGTTTTAAGTACAGTAGTTTGAGCTTGAGCATTCAGTTGAGTGTTGAACTGTGGTACTACCAGCAGTGCGGCGCCGAATAAGACGGCGGCAAAAAGATGTTTACGGTGCAAAGCGGTTAACTGCGCAGGGTATCGATGTAAGCTGCTGCCGTATGAGCGGCAATCGCGCCGTCGGCAACTGCGGTAACTACCTGCCGGAAAGACTTAGCGCGCACATCGCCCGCCGCGTAAAGCCCTTCGATAGAGGTACGCATATCCTCATCGGTAACGATATAGCCCGTTGCATCCTTCGTTGCGTCGGGGAATAATTCCGTTCTGGGATTCATACCGACAAAAAGGAAGACTGCATCGCAGGAAAGTTCCCGCTCCTCCTGCGTTTTTACGTTCCGCAGTACAACTGCCGTTACCTTATCAGCTCCTTTTATTTCCGTGACGGTCGTATCGAATACCGCGGTTATATGAGGATTGTTCAATGTCCGGGTAACGAGCGCCTTTTGCGCACGGAAAGTGTCGCGGCGGTGCACCATCGTAACGGTATCCGTCAGATTGGCAAGAAAGAGCGCTTCATCGCAAGCGGCATCCCCTCCGCCAACCACAACGATATGTTTGTTCCGAAAGAAGGGACCGTCGCAGGTAGCGCAGTACGAAACGCCTTTCCCCTGTAGCTCTTTTTCGCCCTTTACGCCGAGGCTGCGGTGCTCCGCCCCCGTCGCAAGAATAACGGCAAGCGCCGTGTAGGTTGTTCCGGCGGTTTGCACGGTGAAAGTTTTATCTCCGTTTTTTGTAACGGCTTCCACCTTATCGGACTCAAACTCCGCCCCGAAGCTTGTCGCTTGTTTACGCATATTTTCGGAAAATTCAAAGCCGTTAATCGGTTCGGCATAGCCGGGATAATTTTCAAGTGAATCTATTAAAATCGCCTGTCCGCCCGGCGCTTTTTCTTCCAGCACTAATACTTTTAAGTTTGATCGGCACGCATATTGCGCCGCCGCCATACCCGCCGCGCCCGCACCGATAACGATAATATCATAATTTGTATTCATATTCATTATTATAATGTACGAAAAAAGCCCCCCTTGGTCAATTGAACATATACGGGGCAAACTCATTAGCATCTTTTTACATCTCCCTGCAAAATCAGAAGACTGATGCATCTGTCCTTTTTGTTAATAAATTACACAAAATTTCATAACAAACAAAGTTTTGCACAAAAGGCAATGCGCAAGCTTGCAGAAGAGGGGACAAAATAGTACACTCATGCACAAATTGCGGCGGATGGATCTAAAAATTTTAATTTTTCGGAGCCGCCAAATGCTTCTAAAGACAGTATCTTTAGGGGCTTTTACTTTTCTTATGTGATCCGGAGGTTTTATTATGCGGTTTGTTCAAATAATGAAAGACAAGGCGAAAGAATATCACAATCGCTTGGTTTTGCCTGAAGCAACGGAAGCTCGTACTTTACGTGCAGCTCGTATGCTTGTCGATCAACAAATTCCCGCGGAATTATTTTTAGTCGGAAAGAAAGCCGAGGTTGAAGAAGCCTGCAAAAAAGTAGGGGTTACAACCGATGGTTTTACTATTATCAATCCTGAACATTCCGAATGGACGGAAGATTTTGCTGTAGCATTATACGAAAAACGGAAGGCTAAGGGAATGACGCCTGAGGAAGCAAAAAAAGAGATGCACGATCCTTTACGGTTTGGCGCGATGATGCTCGCACAGGACAAGGCCGATGCGATGGTCGCCGGTGCGGAAAACACCACAGCAAACGTATTGCGTGCAGGTCTTACCATCGTCGGCGTAAAGAAAGGCGTTAAAACTGCTTCTTCCTGCTTTATCGTGGATACAAAGAGTACCGAATGGGGGACAAACGGTGTATTGATTTTCTCGGATTCTGCGGTTATACCCAACCCTACCGCCGAACAGTTAGCGGATATCGCAACTGCGGCAGCCGAAAGTTATCGTGCCTTTGTCGGCCATGAACCTGTTGTTGCACTCCTTTCATATTCGACAAAAGGTTCCGGCGGTGATAAAGATGAAAGCCTCATCAAAGTACGTGAAGCGGTTAAGCTGCTGGATGAACGAAAGGTCAATTTCTGCTATGACGGTGAATTGCAGCTTGATGCAGCGCTCATACCGGAAGTAACCGATAGGAAAGCGCCCGGCAGTCCTATCCGCGATAAGGTAAATACCTTGATATTCCCCGATCTTAATTCCGGAAATATCGGGTATAAGTTGGTACAGCGCTTTGCAAAAGCAGATGCTTACGGCCCCTTTATGCAGGGGTTTGCGAAACCGTTATCGGATTTGTCCCGCGGCTGTTCAACCGAAGATATTGTCGTAACGGCAGTTGTAACACTCGTACAGGCCGGTAAAAAATAAACCTGAGCCGTTTATTCGTGCAAAGAGTTGACTACCCCGACACTCTGCGTCGGGGTATGTTGATTTTAGAAGGAAGACGACCACATCACACAGCTACAGCAATACCGCGGTGTAATAGGTGTAATATCTGATGTATTTATGCTGTTGTACGGATTAAAATTCGTTATCAAAAATAGACGATTCGAATAAACGGTCTAACTCTCGTTCAGAGTACCGTTTGGAATTTAAAAAATTTTCTTTTACCAGTTCTCGAGTTTCTTTATCTAAAACCAGCCTCTTTTCGTCCCGTAGATAAACGACCAAATCTTCAAATACCGATAATGGAAGCCATGGAAAAGCAATATCAAAAATATTATACCATGCATAGTATTGCTTCATATTTTCATCGGTTAACAACGCCCCTTGATCTTTTAACCGATCGCGGGTCACTGGGTGAATAGTAAACACCTTTTCATTTAATAGATTGCAATAATCCTCGGCAGAGAAAAAGGCACCGGTTTTTCTAATCAGTTCGGTTTTTTCAACAGATGGAACATCAGCTAATATAGAAGCTGTTACAAAATTAAGCCCTTCTTGGCTGATTTTGCTTAGTTCCTTACCTTCGCTTTCTGCCAAAGTAAGGCTTTCCTTTAACAGTCCTTTTTCCAAAAGCGGCTTTAAAATATCTATGGCTTCCATAATTTTTAGTATAACCGAAAGGGCAATAAAAAACCAGCCTATCTTCTTTTTGCACACAATTTTTTTAAATTTTATACTTTTTTAAGAAAGACGGGCAGCCCACACCACAACCGTCACAAAGGGCGGTTATTCTACGTGGAGAAATACAAAAACGCTTCAGGTTCGACCTCCCTGATATTCACCGAAGGGCATCAGCTTTTAAAAGCCAGCGGTAAAACTCCATGCCGCTAACAGGTTTGTCGGGTTCAAAGTTTTTACCGTCTGTAAGCGGCACAACATCTTCTTCTACCGTACCGACAATAGCATCAAAGTAAATGCCGTCCATCATCACATCAGGGATAGGCAGCCGCCGTTTGCTGGTGTAATAGCGTGTGTATTTCTTTAAGCGAAGTTCATCATTACCCACAATTAAATGCCATAAAAACAACGCAGCATCTTTTTTTGATGCAAAGTCGTTGAGGACATCCCGCTCCGGATGATACCATCCGTTTTTTTGCAGGTAATCGGCAAGGAGCGGCGGCTTCCACTCTGCAGTACCGGTTATAAAATCCAGTGCGTTTGTAGAATCTTGTGTCAGTATCGCCATTTCTACCAATGAAAGAGGGGATGCTTGTAATATCTTTTCGGAAGATTTTCGAATGGAAGCGCCGTCTAGTGTGTAAAGTTGTAGACTTTGCTCGCGCTGTTCACTGTAGAGCCGTTGATATTCTTCAGGCAAAAATGAGAGTGAAGCATCAAAAGCTGCGAGTGCATTCCGATAATCTTTTACCGAAAAGTATAACCCTCCGAGTTCTGCTTTCAGCCGATAATAGGTTGGATTTTGTATGAGCCGCTCTTCCAAATATGCTCTCCGCTTTTTCTGATCGGAAATGAGCCGCGCTGAAACCAATTGGACATATTCATCATATTCATTTTGTTGCTTTGCCACAGCTAATCGCTTCCGCGCTTCATTCGGTTGTTGCTGCAATAGGTATACGTCTGCAGAAAGTGCATACAGCCGCGCCAAATACGAAGGATCGGTAGACGGCTCCCGCAACACGGCATCGATATTGGCCTGTATCCGCTTGAGCTGTTCCGAGTTGTACCGTATCCGTTGCGAAACGATAGCTGCTTCAAGCGTTTCAAGTGTTTTTTCACGGGCAGCTCCCGCATCACCCGAATAGCGGATATCCGTTTGTATGGAAGCGCAAGAGATGCTGCATAGGGTACAAAAAAGGATCATCGCAGCCATAATCGGTGATATAACCAGCGTTAACCGTCTCCGAGGCTTTGTTATAGCAGCATCCTTAACAATCTGGTACCAAAAAAATTGAGCGTTATGGTTACTCATAGCTCGGCTCCTTTCCATATAATAGGCAGACTTTGCCGCAATTTTTCATTAACTTCTATCTTATAGAGGAAAGGATTTTTTTTCAATGATGCAATTTCGTTCAAAAGGAAGGTATACGCAACCACATACGAACGCAGTAGTTTTTAGAAACTGATACCGTTCTACACTGTGGTCGCAGCATGGGCGACAGGTTAAAAATTAAAAAACTTATTATATCGGGCATCTCTAAAAATGTCGGTTTTTAGGGATGCCCCGATCCTTTGTATAAATCGATTAGGGATAGGTGCGGCGGGGTTTCTCCTGAGCGACATTAACACGGAGACGGCGTCCTTCGAATTCCTTTTCGTTTAATTCTGCAATAGCATTTTGCGCAGCTCCCTCATCAGCCATTTCAACAAATCCGAATCCCTTTGAACGATTGCTGAACTTGTCTTTAATTACAACTGCCGAGACAACTTCGCCGTAAGTGCCAAACAAGTTTGACAAACCTTCTTCCGTGGTTGCGTAGTTTAAATTCCCTACATAGATTTTCTGAGCCATACTCAAATCCTTTTTACCTTTTGCGGTACTAAATAATGAATCCATACGGAAACAATTTCTATGAGACCTTTATTTGATTATGTAAGCTGAACTTTCGGCTCTATCATTAATGGAAACAACGATCACGTAGATGAGCTACTGTAACATAGTTTCGCTAAGCGGTCAACCAACCAATACACGCAGGCCAGGGATTCCGCATTATAAATAAAAACACATGAAATCTATGTTCTAAACCATAGAAAAGTCTTTACACTTGAAGGTATGAAGCCTTTTTTACGATTAAAAACTTGGTTTTTTGTTACGTATAGCAGTGGTTTCACTGAATTTTATCTACAAAAGCTTATAATGCGGAATCCCTGACACGCAGGCAAACGCATCAGTCCGTTTTTTTAACATCCCCGCAGAATAAGAGAGATTATTCGACCAGAGTTGAACCTCTTCGCGGTTCAAATGGTCTCATAACCTCTTTATTCTGCGATTATGGTCTACTCTACCTGATGCGTTTGCCTGTTTGTTGGAAAAAAATGTGCGAAATTTTGTTTCCGTAAAATGTAACGGTTGTGAAATTTCGCACAGAAAGAAAACAACTTCTTAAAATATTTTTGATGTGGTTGTCATAACACGTGTGTCAGACGAATGACGCATACATAAAAAAAGGCTTACGCACTTTTGTGTGTAAGCCTTTTTGTGTTATGCACAGAATTGATGTGTGCGGAGATTTTTATCCCCCGGCGCTCTTCGTCAATGCGCTGCGTCGGGGAGATTGATTAATACATTCCGCCCATACCGCCCATGTCGGGAGCGGGAGCTGCCGGAGCGTGCTTTTCAGGAAGGTTCGTGATAGCGCACTCGGTGGTCAGCAGGAGGCTCGCAATAGAAGCGGCGTTCTGCAATGCGGAGCGGGTAACCTTGGCGGGGTCGATAATACCGACCTTCATCATATCTGCCCATTCCATTTTTGCAGCATCAAAACCGACGCCGCGCTTCTCTTTTGCTTTTTCCGCAATAACAGCGCCGTCAACTCCAGCGTTTTCCGCAATCTGGCGGATCGGTTCTTCAAGAGCGCGCTTTACAATCTTAAAGCCGATCTTTTCATCTTCAGTCAGCTTGGAAATATCAGCCTTATTGAGTGCGTCAGCAGCCTGAATCAATGCAAGACCGCCGCCCGGTACAATACCTTCCTCGATAGCAGCGCGAGTAGCGTTCAAGGCATCCTCTACGCGGTGCTTCTTTTCCTTCATTTCCACTTCGGTAACGGCGCCGATCTTAATAACCGCAACGCCGCCTGCAAGTTTCGCAAGGCGTTCCTTGAGTTTTTCGGTGTCATATTCGGAAGAAGAATTTTCAATCTGCTTCTTAATCTGAGCGACACGGTCGCTGATATGCTTTTTATCGCCTGCACCGTCGATAATCGTTGTGTTCTCTTTATCGATTTTGACGCTCTTCGCCTGACCGAGTTGGCTGATATCGGCTGTTTCCAGCTTTAATCCCAATTCTTCGGAGATAACCTGTCCGCCGGTCAAAATAGCGATATCTTCGAGCATTTCCTTGCGGCGGTCGCCGAAACCGGGAGCCTTTACCGCACAAGTTTTTAACGCACCGCGGAGGCTGTTTACAACTAAAGTTGCCAATGCTTCGCCTTCAACATCTTCTGCGATAATCAAAAGCGGGCGGCCGGACTGTGCGACTTTTTCCAAAAGAGGCAACAAGTCTTTCATTGTAGAAATCGTCTTGTCGTGGATTAAGATATACGGATTGTCGTATACGGTTTCCATACGGTCACGATCGGTTACAAAATAGGAAGAAATATAGCCGCGGTCAAACTGCATACCTTCAACATATTCGGTAACAGTTTCCATTGTCTGCGCTTCGCCGACATCGATAACACCGTCTTTTCCTACGCGGGCAATGGCATCGGCAAGGATTTTACCGATTTCCTGATCGTTGTTTGCGGAAACGGAAGCAACATGCGCAACTTCTTCGGAGCCTTTAATCTCTTTGGCGTTTTTCTGAATGTCGTCTACAGCAATTGCAACAGCCTTATCCATACCGCGCTTTAATTCAAGCGGGGTCATACCGGCGGCAACGGCTTTTAAGCCTTCGCGTACCATAGAATAAGCCAAAACAGTCGCAGTTGTGGTTCCATCACCGGCGACATCGTTGGTCTTTGTGGCAACTTCTTTTAAGAGCTGTGCTCCCATATTCTCAAACGGATCTTCCAATTCAACTTCACGGGCAACCGATACACCGTCTTTGGTAACGGTCGGAGCGCCGAAGCTTTTATCCAGTAAGACATTGCGCCCTTTGGGGCCTAATGTAACTTTTACCGCACTTGAAATTTGTTCAACACCGGAAAGCAGCTTTTTCCGTGCTTCTTCATTAAACAGCAGTTGTTTTGCCATCTTATGAACTCCTTCATCATTATAACTGAAATTATGCTACGTACTGTAGTTTTTAACGATTCAACGTTCACTGGGTTAAAAATCTCGTAAACGTTTAAAAAGATATGATAGTAACATACAAAAAAAAAGCTAAACCGGCAAGTGATTCCAGAAACCAGTTATAAAATCGACGGGTATTCCTAAAAATCTTATCGGATAACCTCTAAAAACCGCAAGTTTATCGGCTTGTTCTGTAATGACGTAATTATCGTATCCGCTAATACGGATTTCGAATCAGTTTTTAGAGTTATCCACTGAATTTTAAGAATAAACCTGTTCGGAAACTTCCGTTTCTGAACAGGTTACCTTGAAATGCGATGTTCTAAATCGTAGGTTTATTTTCAGCCGCTGAAATAGCGCGGCTGAAAAACACGTCGAGTTTGCACAGAACTGCCACGGAGGGCAGTTTAATAAAGAAGCCCCGACGTTTTACAAAAATCATATTTTTGTAAAACTCGCAAGTCAATTTACAACACGGATGTTGTAAATTGACGTTTGTCGCGTATTAACGTATGCGCATTCCGCGCATCAATGCAGCAGTTTCCAAAGTTCACACTTTGTTCAACTGTTGCATTTTAGGGTGCTATTTGTGCGATTTAGAACTCGTCGACCTATTCGAAAACGCAGTTATCGAATAGGTCTAATACCTTGTTATACGCAAATTAGTTTTACCTTAGTGCCGCGCCCCGATATGCATGAACTTTTGAATCGATACCATGCGTAATCAGTTCAGGGATCGAATCTCCATCAATGTCGAGTAAATATGGGGTTCCCGTACCGGCAAGGGGGAAGCCATCCAGCGGGGCAAAGCCGGAGGTATACCCGTAAAGGGCGTTTCCTCCGCCGGAAACAAATATTTCATCTTTCCCGTCACCGGTTACATCGAGCAAGGTGATACGATAATCATCCGCAGCGCCTGTTTTTAAGGGTAGCGAGTCGGTTATCGCCCCGGCAGTGTTGAATTTGAACAGGTGCCCGTCTTGCGAAACGACAAAGAACGCCCGCAAAGATGCAGAATACGCTAAATCCGCCTTACACACGGTGTTAAGGTCGCACGAGGCGGTCTCTGCATAATCCTGCGATAAGCTGCGGATAGAAAACCGGCCGTCTTCGCTTACAAAAGCAACTGCCGGATTTCCCTTTGTTTCTTCAAAGAATACCGGCGCTGCAGCAAAGATTCCGTCAAGCTCAATGGGATACCCTTCAACGATTTTTCCTTCTTTATTAAATAGGTATAAACAGCTTTCAAAAGAACGCGGAAGCGCTGCAATACCATCTTTAAATATAACAGGAGCAGCTCGCAATTTAGCGTTCATCGGCTCAGAAATAAACCAATTATCTGTTGCATCGGCAAAGAGCAGTGCTGAGTCAGCAGAAAGCGGTGCAGCTATACCGCCGTTAAAAACAACCGGTTTGGGAAGGAGCTTTTCCGCTGTCAATACGGGATAACCTGCAAAGGGTTCCAAGTTTTCATTTGTCCGATAAATGGAACCGCGAGCCGAAACAGCCCACAACGCTTGCAGTTTTGAGTATTTTATTTCGGCGGCGATTCCCGCTTTTCCGTCAAGCGAAAGCGCTGACTCATTTCCGGTTAAAAGATTCATACCATACACATTTGAACCGTTTGTCCAAAAGATATAGGGAACATTGTCCGCGGTCTTTGTGCAGATAATATCGGTTTCGGGTCGCTGGGAAAGGGAGCGCGGAAAGGCCGGTATTTCTTCCAATTTACGCGCATCGGTTTTTTGCGTATAGAAATCCAAATAAATTTGGCGTCCGGCCGCAAAACGAAGCGACAACACGCCTTTACCGTAATTCTTAAAGGCGGTTTTAAGCAGCGCGTTTTGTTCCAAGAAGAACGGAATACTCCGATCCAGTGAATAGTATACTAAGAAAGACGTTTCGGCAGAAACGGTCTTTGAAATCTTCTTCCATTCATCGGTTTTTACCAAGAGTTTACCCGTATCAGTCTCTTTTTTACACATACCGAGCGCTTCCGCACTATTAGAAAGATACAAATAGCCGTCTTGTATCATATAAAATGGTTCCGGCAGGTCGATATGAAAAGCGCGTAACAAACCTAACAGCCACGAGGGGAATACGATACGCGGGATCCGGTTGTCGTCAACTACTGCAGCGGTGCTGCGATCGATGAATATCGTATTAAACAAATCTTCAAGCAGATAGCGACATTTGGCTTCATCTTTTAATGAAATAAAGAACACGGGCGTTTGAGAATCTCGATGCCCGAATACACCGACCTCACTGCCCATCCATTCAAAAATAAGCTGATTCAAATCTTTGTTAAAAAAGAATTTGCTGTTTTTATTCGTTGAATTGAACGTCTTTGTCAGTTCCGGAGAGAAAAAGGCTTTGGTGTTTTCGTAGAGGAATTGAGGATCGCCAAGGTTGAGCAGCGTCAAATAGGCGGTTCCTTCCGGCAGACGGGATAAAATAGCCGGCAGAGTAGAGCGGCGCTGCAGGATGGCATTTACCTCGCTTCGTTCCGAGATCCAATTGATAAGACTGTGAAGGGAAACGGTCGTTTCGTCAAAATTGACGTTGAGCGCCGCCGGATCGGGGAAGGCGAGTTCCCGTATCATGTTGCCGACGATATCTTGTTTCGCTGCAATACCGGAAATAAAATACGACGGTTCCGCATATACACTGACGGCTCCGCGGTTTGAATTGCGCAGCAGTGCAGTCAACCGTTTACCGCTCGCTTCGGAGTTTTCGGCTAAACAGGAATACAACATATCTTCCGAGGTTGCCGCAATAATAAGATTTTTATAAAAACAGATGTAGAGCCGCTGATCTTGGGTTAGTTCAAAAAGAAAGCCTTTTTTTGTGCTACCGTCTATGTCAAATTCGGTTTGCGAAAGGTTCGGTACCGAATCAAGCAGTTCCGGCTTAACGGCAGTAATAAGGGGAAGCAGCTGAACGGCAGCGGATCGGATACCGATATTCGCAACAATCGCTGCGTTACGCCCCTCATAAACGGCGATATTAATAGGAACATTCAGTAGCCGCTTAAACCAATTCGATTGAAGTGTCGTATTCGACCGCAGCGCACGGAGATTGCCCTGTAACGCTGCCGTTTCGGGTGAAGAAAGGAGCGAATCGACAGCGCTGAGGTACAGTCCTTTTTGCAGTGTATCGCTCGCAGACCGAATAGTAACCGCAGCGTAATATCCATCCGCAATATGCCGCGCAGGATTCGTCCGGTTTATCAATGAATATCCGATTAACCCGACCAGCGGAATCATGATAATCAGAATAAGAACAAGGAGAAAGATACCGACTTTTTTAAAAAATCCGCTCTTCTTCCGCTTTTTTCCGGTATGCGGAGAGGCTTGTACCGTATCGGCGTTCTGCGCCGCCGTCTGCCGCTCTGCCGGATGAGTGCCTACCGTATCAACGTTTTCAATAGGCTGCATATCAGACGACCTTTCGGGCGGCATTTCGGCAGTACCGCTTGCCGTGGTGTCCGGGCTTATCTCCGTATCGAGGTTCGGAGCGGGCGGCATATCGTGCCCTTCTGCTGAGTGAATGTGTTCGTTGGTATTTAAATCGTCGGTATCCATAGAGCCTCGTTTCGCAGGGCAAATGCATCAGCTTTTACAGTACGCCCGCAGAATATATAGGCTGTTCAACCAGAATTTCGCTGCATTGCGGCTCAAATGGTTGCCCTGCCTATATATTCTGCGGAATCTGCTTTATTTCTCTGATGTATTTGCCCTTCTTCTAAGATAAACTGCGCAAAATTTTATTCAAAATTTTGCGCAAAAGGAAAGCAATCGCTTTAAATCTTTCCGATGCGGTTGCTCAGATCGCTTCGTTACTGTAGTTTTTGTTTGAGTGCATTAATTTGCGGTGCGGTCAGCCCGACGGTCTTAGTCAGATAATTTTCCGCAACGGCTTTTAAATTGGCATCGGTAATAGCTTTGCCGCCGTTCATCTTTACGAACATATCAGTAATAATCTTCGCAATAACCGGATACCGCGCATCGGTTTTCTTGACGTTAAAGTAATTCATATATGACAGCATATAGTCGTCGGCAACCTGCTGCACTGTGGCGCCCATCAAGGCTTCCAGAACGGCGGCAACCATACCGGCACGGTCTTTTCCTTCATTGCAATGAACGTAGAACGGCCCTTCGTGCTGTCCCATAAAGATCAGTCCATCCTTCAGTTTGGCGATAAATGCAGGGTCGTTAAAGTCAATTCCCATATTAAGGGTAATAACCTGTCCGTCTTTTACCAACTGCTGGTAGTAAGGCGCTGCGGCAAGATATGGTGCCATGCTTTCGGCACTATCCGCAAGATTGATAACGGTTACGATTTTTGCTTCTTCAACGAGCTTTGCCGCATACGGGGCGCGGGCATCACCAAGTACCGGATTGCATCCTCTGTACAGCCGATTCGCTGCAATGGAACCCGCTTGAACGGCGCGGAAATTTGCAAATATTGCATCGGAAGCATAATCCTCACGTTTTTCGGATTTAACCAAGTGGCGCATTTCGTATTCCTGTAAATATGCACCCTTTTTGGAAAGAGATAGCGTTACCGGACTTCCCTCGACTGCGCCGGTTTTGCCGCTGCAGTTATCATAGCTCATCGCGATAGCGGTAAACCCGTGTGAAATTCTAATCAGGTAATCTCCTCTATTAACATCGCTGTAGGTTGCAACAAAGGGAGCTGCTACGGTTTTGTCTCCCAGCTTTGCGAGCAGCACATCACCGAGTTCATACCCTTTTTCTTTTAAAGCCGCTTCGGTAATGTCCGTTGTAAGGTTACCGTACTTGTCAACCGACGAAACGGTTCCCTGCAGCGGCTCATAGACCGGTTCTTGCGCACGTGCGCCGTCCGTAGTAGCGCATGACATCAGCACGGAAAGGCTGAACAATACTGCAATCGATAGATGCATAAAACGTTTGTGAATCATAAAACCTCCAAAAATTGAAGCCTCACGCAGAAAAAGTGCAAACTTCTTTCTTAGTATATTGAGTATAAGTATATATGCTAATGGGGTGATAAACAAGACTTTTAACAATATACCGGACATCCGTACCGTCAAAAGGTTAGCCTTTATTCCGCGGAATGTAATCGATCTATCTGAGCCGTCCTCACCTTTTATTCATGCGGAGGGTTTAATACCCGCCGTTCATCTACCGCCACGGATAGCGGTTGTTCCACGCAGTAGCAATGATGTGACAGAGCCACACCATTGCAGTCAAAACTATACACGGATGTATAGTTTTGACGAACGCTCTGCGTCGGGGTATGTTGATTGAAAAAACACGAAATTTTAAAAATTTTTGCATAAAGGCTAAAGTTTTTAGCTTATACCACCGATAAAAGATATGGAGATATTCTGCCTTGAATCTCTAAAAATCGAACCGAACTTTTAGAGATTCTCTATTTTCCTGAAAAGCACGGATGCTTTTCAGTACTACATTTCATGGAGGAAATGCTATGGTTATCAACCACAACATGAGTGCAATGTTTGCACAGCGTACATTGGGTGTTACTGATGTACGTATCGGTAAGGACATCGAAAAGCTGTCCAGCGGTCTGCGCATCAATCGCGCAGGCGATGATGCTTCCGGTCTCGCAGTTTCCGAAAAAATGCGCGCTCAAATCCGCGGCTTAAATCAAGCTTCGACAAACGCATCAAACGGAATCAGCTTTATTCAGGTTGCCGAAGCATATTTGCAGGAGACGACTGACATTATGCAGCGTATCCGCGAGCTGGCGGTGCAGGCATCAAACGGCATTTATAGCGCGGAAGACCGGATGCAAATTCAGGTCGAAGTTTCCCAGCTTGTTGCCGAAGTTGATCGTATCGCGAGTTCAGCTCAATTTAACGGTATGAATATGCTGACCGGACGCTTTGCACGTGAAGGCGGAGAAAACGCCGTAACAGGATCAATGTGGTTCCACATTGGCGCTAACATGGATCAACGCATCCGCGTGTACATCGGTACTATGACTGCTCATGCCCTTGGCGTGCGCGATCTGAGCGATAACCGCACAATGACGATTGAAACTGCAGAAGAAGCGAACCACAGCATCGGTACAATCGATGAAGCGTTAAAGAAAATCAACAAGCAGCGGGCAGACCTCGGTGCATACCAGAATAGACTGGAAATGACCGTTGTCGGAATCGATATTGCCGCAGAGAATCTGCAAGCCTCCGAATCACGTATCCGCGATGCCGATATGGCCAAGCAGATGGTCGAGTATACGAGAAATCAAATACTCAATCAGTCCGGTACGGCAATGTTGGCTCAGGCAAATTCAAACACCCAGCTTGTACTCTCATTATTGCGGTAATTTCTTGTATAACTCTCTTGTCTTTTTTTCGACAAGAGGGTATACTTGCCACAGTAATAACGAGAACCGGCGGGATGCCTCCGGTATCCCGTTAACATGATCTTTGAAAAACACCCTTAAGAAGCCCTGTATAACAGTATTATTGGTCTTCGGTTAGTACATCGAAAGCCAATAATACTGTGTAAAAAACAGAAGGGAAAGGCGCAACCAATTTCCGTAATGTTTTTATACAGTGACCATTTCCGGCATGGATGCCGGGAGCAGACTTCAAGGAGGGTTATATGATTATTAACCACAATATGAGCGCTATGTATTCACAGCGCAACACAGGTATCGTCGAGACCAGCATCGTAAAAGACATAGAAAAGCTTTCCAGCGGTATGCGCATTAACCGCGCAGGCGATGATGCTTCCGGACTTGCAGTTTCCGAAAAAATGAGAAGCCAGATCCGCGGTTTAAATCAAGCAGGCCAGAACATACAGAATGGTGTTTCCTTTATCCAAGCAACAGAAGGATATTTAGCTGAAACCACCGATATTATGCAGCGCTTACGCGAGTTAGCAGTTCAGGCTGCGAACGGTATTTACTCCGCAGAAGACCGCATGCAGATTCAGGTTGAAGTTTCTCAACTTGTGGATGAAGTAGACCGCATCGCAAGCCATGCCCAATTCAACGGTATGAACTTGCTGACCGGACGCTTCGCAAGAGATGCTGCTGACAATCAGTTGCAGTTGCATGTCGGTGCAAATATGGATCAGTCTGAAAAGCTCTTTGTTGGCACGATGACAGCTTTGGCTCTCGGTCTTACCGGTGGTATGCAGGGCGGCGAAGGCGATATGATCACCATCTCCTCTGTAGAAGGTGCTAATATGGCTATCGGTACTATCGACAATGCATTAAAGCAGATCAACAAGCAGAGAGCAGACCTCGGTGCATACCAGAACCGTTTTGAACTTGCATACAATGGTGTTGCAATTGCTGCTGAAAACCTGCAGGCTGCTGAATCACGCATCCGCGATGCTGATATGGCAAAACAGATCGTTGAGTACACCAAGAATCAAATCTTGATGCAGTCAGGTACAGCAATGCTTGCACAGGCGAACACACAACCCCAGTCGGTTATCCGCCTCCTTCAATAGTGCTCAAGAGAATCGGGAGAAAACACGCAAACCTAAATCAACAGTGAGGGTTTGAGTAAGAGAGATTTCTGGATGTTATCTCTTTTTCCCGCGACTTAAAAGGAAGAAGAAGCCGCGCCCTTCTTCTTCCTTTTTTTTATCTAAAAATCTCCAAACGGTTAAAATCCGTAAATTTAATATACAAATCACGTAACTAATGTAACTTCGTAAAGATTATTGATACTACAGCCGAAAATGTAGTAGAAAAGGTTTATCCGGCTTAACGGTAAAGGGGTTAGAGTGTCCGATATGAATATTCCCGGCATAGGAGCCGGTAAATATGATAATCTCATTGAAACGCTGATGAAAAAAGAGCGTGCCCCGCGCGATTCAGCTGCTGAAGATTTAAAAAAATATGAACGGCAAAATGCTATTTGGCGAAAAATAAATCAATTCTCTACCGAAATCCGCGAAAAAACACGGGAACTCTATTCCTTTAACAACCCTTTTGTGGAAAAGACTGTAACATCTTCCAACGAACGGGTGGTAACGGCAACCGCTTCACGGGATGCCCGCGAACAAACCTTTAAAATTTCTATCAAGCAAATTGCTCAAGCGGATTCTTTTTTATCAACCGAGGTGGCAAAAGATTTTCAAGTTCCAAAAGGGGTATACACTTTTACCGTCGGAGAAAAAAAATTTTCGGTGAATTGGCAAGGTGGAAAATACCGGAGCTTTATCGATGCCGTTAATAAAAAAGGAAAAGATGTTATCCGAATTTCGGAAATAAAAACTTCGCCCGGTGCCGTTTCGTTGCTTTTTGAATCGCAGTTGACAGGAGAGGCGAATAAACTGGAGTTTTCCGATGATGCGTTATCCTTTGCACTCGAAAACGGCCTGATAAAAAAGAACGACCGCCCTGCGGTGGATGCCGAAAAGACGGAGGCTGCAATTCCTGCACAGAAAACCGAACGTATTATGTTTTCCAAACCGGTACGCGGATTGCAACAGTATGTGTTGGAATATACTGTATCCTTACAGAACAATGCCGAAGTCTCCGAGACACCTTCTTCTCAAGGAGAGACAACATCCCCAAGCGGAGAACCGATTTATGAGCAAGTCGGCTCTGCATCATACAAGGGAGTAACCGTTAGTAATGCACCAAGCGATTCAAGCATCCTGCCTGAGACTCTTGGCTTAAATCAGCAAACAACTGCCCCTGTAGAAGATTATAATGTGCTTTCGTTAGTTTCTCCGCGCGGGACACTTATTCCGCTGCCTGCACTGGCTGATACAACCGAAGTTCAAACCTTTAGTATTCCGCTTAGCGAATACGGCGACATTAGCGGAATTACCGTGCATAATAACAATACCGATAAAACCGTATCGATAGAACAGATCAAAGTATATGACCCTAAAGCGACGGGCGAATACATACCGGTTAATCCCGTCTCGCAGGCGCAGGAGGCAGCGCTCACCTTTGAAGGCATCCCTGTAAAGCGGAGTACCAATAAGATTGACGATCTTATTCCGGGGGTAACGCTTCAGCTTGAAGATAAAACCGATAAACCGGAGAGTATCAGTATTAAACCGGATCCTCAACCGGCAAAGAATGCCATCATCGAATTTGTTGCAAAATACAACCGGCTTTTGGCGGAAATCAATATTGTAACGAGTAATCAGCAGACAGTTATTGATGAACTCGAATATTTCACTGATGATGAACGTAAGACGGCGGAAGAAAATCTCGGTGCTCTTTTCGGAGATTCGACACTATCTTCCTTAAAGAATAACCTGCGCCAAATCGTTGCCAATGTGTACCGCAAAAATACGGATACCCCGATAAGAACGTTATCTCAAATCGGCATATCAACAAAGTCTGACACAAGCTCAGGACTTAACGAAGCGCGGTTACGCGGATATTTGGAAATTGACGAAAAAAAACTCGATGAGGCTTTAAAAAATTCTATTGAAGATGTCCGCTATCTTTTCGGCTATGATACCGATAACGATGTGTTAATCGATGACGGTGTTGCATTTCAGGTGTTTAAACAGATAGATCCTTATGTGCAGCGGGGCGGTATTTTTTCAACCCGAACAAACGGTTTGGCTGCTCAGATTAAATCGAGCAAAGATAAAATTGCGCGGTACGATAAGGCGCTTGAAAAAAAAGAGCTGGAACTGCGGCAAAAATATGGGAATATGGACGGGGCTTTGCGGAATTTGCAAAAGCAATCGGATATGATCAATAATTTCAGCAGACAGAATAAAGGCGGTTCTGACAACTAGCGCACGCTGAATAATCCGCATAGTTGCCGGAAAGATGATAATTTGAGGAGTATGACTATAAATGGTGATAAAAATTAACGGCGAAGAACTTTCATACACGCTGGAAAATGAAAAGACCCTTGGCGAAGTATTGGGTAGCATTGAAGAAGCATGCTGCCGTGAACATGAAACAATCGTACAGGTTGCGGTTGACGGAAAAGAATTGAGTTCCCATGAACTCGACCTACTTTTTAAACAGCCTGTTGATACTGATATTACTATTGAACTTTCAACATTCTCCGGAGCGGAAATCCGTAATTACATGAAAGGCTTAACGCAAGAGCTATCCCAATATGTAGAAGACTTTGAGCAGATTCCAGTATATATGCAGACCGGAAAAGATGTGCAGGTTTTAAATCTACTTGGAACCTTTTCGGAAAAACTCAAAGAGTTATATCGATCATTACTCTTATCTGATGTAACGGAGCTTCCGATCGATATACAAATCGAAGATAAATCAGTTCATGAGTATCAGAAAGAAATAACAGCGTTATTGCACGATATTGTAACGAGTATTGAAGAAAAAGATATTATTCAAGTCGGCGATTTAGCCGAATATGAATTAGCGCCCCTTGTCAAAACTTTGATAAATGGGGTATCATCAACTCTAAATTAGACGGAGACGGAAGCAGTGCTTGTAGAGGATATTATCGATATTGAAAAAAAGAATTCTCTCATCTATTATCGGGAGGAATTTGAGGCTACCGCCGTTTACAATATTCTGGAAAGAGAACAAAAGGGAAAAATAGACTTTTTAATCGAAGTTAATCCTATCGGTCAAAAACAACTCTTCGTACAGCTTATCGATAAACCGGACTACCCTATATTACCTATTCGTCTTGCATTAAAAGAAAAAATACAGCATTTAATTGACTCTGCCGCTCTACCGCTTTAGGAAAAAAATGCTGAAGATGCAGGCTCGCTTTAAGATTATCTTTAAGATAGCGCTGCCCTTTTAAGTAGTTTACCGTCAGGCGATGAGTGCAGGGAATTTATCAAGGACATAAAGTTATCCTGAAAGCGATTTCTTTTAGGATGGATGCAACGTGTCCTATTATGTTTGGAGCAGCTCATGTATGAATATCATATTGAAGGCGGTTTCCCCGTAAAGGGTACCATCAAGGCAAGCGGAAATAAAAATGCGGCATTGCCATGTATTGCCGCCGCCGTCCTTACCGACCAGCCCGTTACCTTAAAGAATCTTCCCGAAATCGAAGATGTTTCCGTAATGTTTAAGATATTTGAATCCTTCGGCGGAACAATTGTTAAAGTTGCACAAAATGAATATACGCTAC
Source organism: Treponema medium (assembly GCF_017161265.1). Lineage (NCBI taxonomy): Bacteria > Pseudomonadati > Spirochaetota > Spirochaetia > Treponematales > Treponemataceae > Treponema > Treponema medium. Next base: position 448,403 of record NZ_CP031393.1, read on the forward strand.
AATTAAAAACCGTAACCGGTTATGAAGTACCGGCGCCGCTGGCTCAAAAGATACGGGCTTCTATTTTGTTTGCAGGCCCGCTGCTTGCACGCCACGGAAAAGTTATGATGACTCCGCCCGGCGGGGATGTTATCGGACGGCGGAGGCTGGATACGCACTTTTTGGCGCTGACGGAACTCGGCGCACAGGTAAAAATAAACGGTCATTTTTTATTTACAGCAAATAAACTCATCGGGCAGGATATTTTTTTGGATGAAGCATCCGTAACCGCTACCGAGAATGCGGTGATGGCTGCGGTAACCGCCGAGGGCGAAACCGTTATCACCAATGCAGCAAGCGAGCCGCACATTCAAGACCTTTGCAAGCTATTGAACATGATGGGTGCAAAGATAAGCGGTATAGGCTCTAATATTCTGACTATTCACGGAGTACCGCAGCTGCATGGCGCGGAGTACCGCATCGGTGCGGATTACATGGAAGTCGGTTCGTTTATCGGACTTGCGGCAGTTACCCGCGGCTCGCTTACCATTACCGATATCAACCCACCCGATATGCGGCCGATAAAGCTTGCGTTTAACAAGCTGGGTATCCGTTGGGAAATCGACGGCACAAGCCTAACCGTTCCTGCACAGCAGAGTTTAAAGGTAAACTGCGACCTCGGCGGTATGATCCCTAAAATCGATGACGCACCGTGGCCGGGATTCCCCGCCGACCTTACCAGCATTATGGCGGTTATCGCCACACAGGTGGAAGGCACCGTGCTTATCCATGAAAAAATGTTTGAATCCCGTATGTTCTTTGTCGATAAACTGATCGGTATGGGCGCACGTATTACGCTTTGCGACCCGCACCGCGCCGTCGTTACCGGTCCCAGTACCCTGCATGGTTCCGAATTGGTTTCGCCCGATGTACGTGCAGGAATGGCGCTCGTTATTGCCGCCTGCTGCGCCCGCGGTGAAAGCCTCATCCGGAATGTGTACCAGATCGAACGCGGCTACGAACACCTCGTCGACCGGTTTAAAGCGCTCGGCGTACAGATTGAACGCAAGCCGCTCTGCGTATAACATTGCATACAAATGCTTACTTCGCTATACTTTTTCCGATTATGAAATATACACAGCTGCCTGTTTATGAACAAAAGGCACGGATTTTAGAGAGTTTAGAACGCCATCAGGTTATTGTTGTCGAAAGCCCTACCGGATCGGGAAAAACGACCCAGCTACCGGTGATTTTGCACGAGGCGGGCTATACACAAACCGGTATGATCGGCGTTACCCAGCCGCGACGGATTGCAGCTCTTTCCGTCAGCGAATTTATTGCGCATCAGCTAAAGGTTCCGCTCGGCGATACGGTGGGCTACAAGATGCGGTTTGAAGATCACACTTCGCCGGACACTAAGATAAAGATTATGACCGACGGGATTCTCTTGCAGGAGCTTAAACTTGACCCATGGCTCAGCAAGTATTCCGTTATTATGGTAGATGAGGCGCATGAACGCAGTTTGAATATTGATTTTATCCTCGGGCTGCTCAAGCGGATTTTGCAGGAGCGGCAGGATTTTAAGGTGATTATCTCGTCGGCAACCATCAACACCGATATGTTTTCGATGTATTTTAACGAGTGTCCGGTGATTAAAATCAATGCGATGACCTATCCAGTTACGCTCATCTTTGACCCGCCTGCCATCACCGCCTCCACAGAGACGCTTGCCGCCGAAACCGCGCTGCTCGATAAAATCGCAGTGATTGTCGGGCGGATTTTAAGCGAGGGCCGCCCCGGAGCAATTCTTGTGTTTCTCCCCGGTGAGCGGGCGATTAAAAACTGCATTGAACGGCTCTCGCATGAGTCGTGGTTCCGCAAGCTCTATCCGCTGCCGCTGTACGGGCGCTTGAGCAAGGAAGAGCAGGAGCGGGTATTTAAGTCCCCGCCGTTCGGGAAAAAAAAGATTGTTATCGCAACAAATATTGCCGAAACCTCTATCACCATCAACGATATTGCCGCCGTCATCGACTCCGGCTTGTCAAAGCTGAATTTTTACAATCCCTTCACCTACACCTCAAGCTTGGACGAAGCGCCGGTGTCAAAGGCATCGTGTAATCAACGACGGGGACGCGCCGGACGGACGCAGGAGGGGGTATGCTACCGCCTCTACACCCGCAAGGATTTTGAAACCCGCGTTATGTACACCACGGAAGAAATCTACCGCACCGACCTCTCGGAGGTGGTGATGCGGATGGCGGAGCTGGGTATCTACGACTTTGCGAACTTCGATTTTATTTCCCCGCCCGGCAAGAAGGGCATTATCGGTGCGGTGGATACGCTCAATATGCTCGGCGCGTTGGAGAGCGATAACAGCCTGAGTAAAATCGGGCAGATGATGTGCCTCTTCCCGCTCAGCCCGCGCCAATCCCGTATGATTGTAGAGGCGGTGCTCTATTATCCCGAATCGATTGAGGATGTATTGATTGCCGCGGGCTTTTTATCGGCACGCAGCCCCTTCCTCTTCCCCGATGGGCATGAGCTTGAAGCGAGAAAAGCCCATGCAGCATTCCGCGATCCGCTCGGCGACTTTGTGTCCTTCCTTAAAGTCTACCGGCAATATATGCAGGCTGAAAACCAAAAGAAGTTTTGTGAACGCTTTTACCTCGACGAGCGGATTATGGCGGAAATTGCCAACATCAAAGAGCAGCTGGAGCTGATTGTCTCCGATATGGGCGTGCCGATCCTCTCCGGCGGAAAACCGGCGGATTACTTGACGGCGGTTGCCCGCGGCATGATCCAATTTGTGTGCGCTGCGCAGGGGCGGGATGTGTACCGCAGCCTTACCACCGAAAAGATTTCCATCCATCCGGGTTCCTGTATGTATAAGGAACACCAAGCCTTTATCGTTGCGGGGGAGATTGTGCGTACTTCGCGGATGTATGCCATGTCGGTCTCGCCTCTTTCCAAAGGCATTGTAGCGCTGGTCGCCCCTGCGCTCCTTGACAAAAAAGCGGCGCAGGAAGCGCGGACACGAGCTGAGCGGGCTGCTGGTGGCGGCAAGGCTGTAAGCGGAAAAGGCGGCGGTAAAAACGCACTGGGAGCCGGTGCGGTCGGTAAACTATCCGGCAACGTAGGAAAGGCTGTACCGCACGGATTCGCAGCTGCATCGGAAACCGCAGGCGGAAAGAACTCCGGCAACGCTACCGGCGGTTCTGCAAACGAAAAGCAAGCGCAGACAGTATCTATCTGCGGCACACCTTATATTGTACAAAAGATAAAAGGGAAAAAGCAGCTCTTGCTACCGTGGGAGCAGTTCAGCCATACGGTGGAGCAGCTGCGGGCAGAGCGGCAGCTCCAAAGAGCCGGTAAGTCGGATACCGATTGGGACATACAAAGCGGAGTTCCGGCAAAAACTTCCGGCAATGCTCAAGGAGGCACAGAGCTTGAAAACTGCACGATAGTCTACGACGGCCGACTTGAGCAGCTCAAAAACCTGCGTGCAAAAATTACCTTCGGCAGCTACGAGCTGCTTGCCGGAGAAAAACTCGGCTTGGTGTTAAGCATCGCTGAAGCCTTTCCGCTTCAGCCCCTTGATTCGGAAATGCCGTTCCCGCGGACTAAAAATTTTATGCTGCCGGATGATACCGTAGCCCTGCTGGAGCAGCTGCCGCTCATCTTCCGCACGGTAGCGGCAAAGCAGAAGAGCAAGCAGCTCGGCTTTATCACCCTGTTCAACGACGGTAACGGTACTTTCTGGCTGAAAACGTCACGAGGTTTCCACACTGCGTTGCACGAAAACCTTGCCTCACTGCAGCAGCTTATCGACAGTGCAGGAGCAGGATTGGATGAAGCGCAAACAGCAGCTGTCAACAGGCTCTACAGCAAAATTGCAAAACTGATATAGGCAAAGGACAACTGCATCAGATTCCATTTGCAAAAGCTAACAGAAAGGCTGTTTTCAGACAAGGCATTTATGCAGCAGCCTCTTATTCTCCGGCGTTTTGCCTATCAGTCTAATGCGATTGCTCTGTCAGACGGTCTTTACATCACCGGTAAAATGTGTAATAGTTGCGAATACGAGAAGCGTAAAATAAAAACCGTACACATAGCACGGCTTTTATTTACCCAAGTTTGCTCAAACGCAAACTTGTATATTATATGCACGTTCTCACTTCGTTGCGAACGTGCGTAAAAAGTCAATCGAAAGTTGATACTTTCTTCTTGACTTTTTATGGGAGTCAATGATGGAGAAATTTGTTTCGTGGGATGTTAGTTATGATGTGGGAGTTCCGAGCGTCGATAAACAACACCGCCACTTAGTAGATTTAATCAATAGCTTATATAATGCCTGCCTTGGAGAAAAAGCAGAACTTGAAGAGACATTTAGAGATGTAATGAAAGAATTGGTAGACTATGTAATGATTCACTTTAAAGATGAAGAAGCTATCATGGAGCAAATGAATTATCCGGGGTTAAAAGAACATAAACAAAAACATGAGTTGTTCGTTAAAGAAATTTTAAAATCAGTTAATGCCTATACAAACGGCAAACAATTCGTTCCCAACTCATTTGTCCGCTTTTTGCGTGACTGGCTGTTTAATCATATCTTAATCGATGATAAAGCATGGGCACGCTATTACTTCTCACTTAAAAAATAAAACAGAAAAGGGCTGTCTTAAAAGCTGCACACTTTTAGGACAGCCTTTCGCACATTAACAAACTAAACTGAGCAGGTAACGATACGGCTAAACCGCTTCTTTCCGGCGCGGAGAATGAGTTCTCCTGTTTCGTCCAAGGCGGCGGCGGTAATGACGGCTTTAAAGTCAGTAACTGATTCTCCTGCGACAAGCGCCCCTCCCTGCTCTATTAAACGGCGGGCATCGCTCTTTGTAGCACATAAACCGCTTTGTACATATAAATCGACAATCGAAATCCCCTGCTCAAAAACGGTACGGTTCATTTCTACGGTCGGCATTGCGCTTTTATCGCCGCCGCCGCCGAATGCGGCTTTAGCACCGGCAAGCGCCGTATCTGCTTCATCTTTCCCGTGTATCTCTTTGGTGACTTCCCATGCAAGCCGCTCTTTCGCCTCGTTGATATTGCCTGCACAAATACGGTCAATCTCTTCGATCGGCAAAAAGGTAAACAGCAGCATAAAGCGGCGTACATCGGCATCGTCAACATTCCGCCAATACTGGAAAAAGTCGAATACGGGGGTCATCTCCTTGTCTAAAAAGAGTGCGCCTTTTTCGCTCTTTCCCATTTTTTTACCGTCGCTGCGAGTAATGAGGGGGAAAGTAAGCCCGAACACCTCATCACCGGTCTTGCGGCGAACTAAATCGACCCCTGCGACGATATTGCCCCACTGGTCGTCTCCGCCTATTTGCAGACAGCAGTGATGTTTTTGGTGCAGCATTAAAAAATCGTAGCTTTGCAGCAGTTGATAATTGAACTCAAGAAAAGACAGTCCCGTTTCCATCCGTATCTTGTACGCCTCAAACGAAAGCATCTTGTTAACCGAAAAACAGGAGCCGATGTCTCGAAGAAAATCGATATAGTTTAAATCGGCCAGCCAGTTTTTATTGTTTTCGGCAAAGGCTGTTTTTCCGTCAAATCCGATAAACCGATCGAGCTGCGCTTTTATTTTTTCAACATTTTCATCAAGTTGCTGATAATCCAGCATTTTGCGCATCTCAGTCTTCCCCGAAGGATCTCCGATGCGTCCCGTGCCGCCGCCAAGCAGCGCAATACCGATATGACCTGCATCACGTAAATGCCGAACTGCAAATTGAGGTACGAGGTGCCCGATATGCAAACTACCGCCGGTTGGGTCGGTACCGGTATAAAACGTAACCGGACCTTTATCCATTAACGCGGACAGCGCTTCCACATTGGTGCATTGCTGAAAAAATCCGCGATCCATTAACGTTTGTAAAGCTTTATTCATAAACGGATGATACTCTTTTTTATAAATAAATGCAACTTTTGACCGCATGACTGCGCGATACAAAAACCGGTTTTCGATTCTGAAAATACTCAACGTATGATTTCGATAATTCACATCATAAATTCATAATGATAAATTACATCAGTAGTTCGACATCTCCTTTACAAAAGCCGATTATCCTATTCACTAAAATCTTTAAATGAGGTATCATTTTAGCCGTTTTATGAAAAAAAGGGGGAATCCGTTATGGATATTCAATCGGTATTAAAAAATCTACACCCGCTTGAAATCAAGGTATTAAAGAACTTTAAGATAGGCGAAGGATTATATGCGAAAAAACTGCAGGAGGTTTTGCAGTATAAAGAAGGTCATGCAAATCAGGCCTTTTCATGGCTCAAGCTCAAAGAATTAGTAAAAGAAAAAACGAGAAAGACAACCGTTGTCTATGAATTGACGGAGCTTGGCAAAGACTATGCAAAAAACGGATTGCCTGCCGAGCGGATTATCCTATTGTTAAAGGAAGCAGGGCCGCTCAAGCTGCCCGAAATCGCGCAGAAACTCGGTTTGCAGAATAAGGATGTCGGCTCTTCCTTCGGGGAGCTTTCAAAAGCGGGCTGTGCCGCGATGAATGATGAGAAAAAAGCGGCATATATAAAAGACCCTGACGATAAAAACTTTCTATTGAAAAAAGCGCTGCTGAAACGTGCAGCAGAGGCTGCCGAGTGCCGTCTGCCTGAGGACTCTTTAACGGATGATGAAAAAACCTGCATTGCCGATATTGCGAAAAAGCGCGGCGCTGCGGATGCCGCATTCAAGATTATTGAACGGGACGAGATTGTCTACGCCTTTACGGATATGGTTGCCGCAGTACAGAAGGCGTTGAATGCGGCGGGTATTACCGGCGATGAAACCGGACAACTGACGTCCGAAAGCCTTAAAACAGGCGCGTGGAAAACGCAAACCTTCCGCAGCTACAATATCCAGCTGCCGCCAGCCCGCGTTATCCCCGGCAGGACAAACCCCTACGTTGATTTTTTAGAGAGCGTCAAAGATAAACTCACGTCGCTCGGCTTCGAGGAATTTGATGGGCCGCTGGTCGAAACGGATTTCTGGAACTCTGATGCGCTCTTTATGCCGCAATTCCACGCAGCCCGCGACATTCACGATGTGTATTACCTAAAAAATCCTACGCACGCCAAAGCGATCGAGGAACCCTTCCTTTCCCGTGTTGCGGAAATTCACGAAACGGGCGGGGACAGCGGCAGCCGCGGCTGGAACTATCACTTTGACCGCGATTTTACCCGGCAACTCTTGCTCCGCAGCCAAGGCACAGTATTGTCCGCTCATCAGTTGGCAAAGGCAAAAATCCCGGGCAAATACTTCGGTATTGCGCGCTGCTTCCGCTACGATAAGGTAGACGCAACGCACCTTTCCGACTTTTATCAGACGGAAGGTATCGTCCTCGGCGAACAGGTCAACCTGCGGACGCTGCTCGGTATCCTCAAGATGTTTGCCGTCGAAATTGCCGGCGCTACCGAAGTGAAATATGTCGGCGGGTACTTCCCTTTTACGGAACCTTCTATAGAAGTGCATATCAAGCATCCGGTACTCGGCTGGTTCGAGTTGGGCGGCTCCGGCATTTTCCGCCCCGAAGTTACCAAGGCGATGGGCATCGACGTTCCCGTTCTGGCATGGGGTATCGGCATTGACCGTATGGCGCTGATGGCATTGGGGCTCAACGATTTACGCGAGCTGTTCAGCACCGATATCGAAGGCGTCCGGCTCCGCAGATAGCACAAGGCAGGGATGCCTCAAAAGTCGGTTGCTTTTTCGACAGTCCCAAGCGCACGTAACACAAAAACGATATGAACCGGAAATCTTCTTTACTCAAAAGCGGTATCAGCCTATCCGTACTGACCCTTGTGTCGCGGGTTTTAGGGCTGATACGGGAAATGACCAAATCAGCCTTCCTCGGCACCGGCCCTCTTGCGGACGCCTTTACCGTTGCCTTTATGATTCCCAATCTACTCAGGCGCATCTTTGCCGAAAACAGCATGACCGTTGCGTTTATCCCTACTTTCCAGACCTATCTGGAGGGTGAGAAGTGCAATGCGCCCGATGCCAAGGCGGCGATGAAGGAGTTTCTTTCCGCAACATTCACCATGCTGTCTTTTGCCGTAACGGGTACCGTCATCATCGGGATTTTGTGCAGCGGTCTGATTATTGCGGTGTTTTTTCCGAAAATCGGCGACTTTTCCGCAACGGTACTCTTAACGCGCATCATGTTTCCGTACCTGCTGCTCATCTCCATTGCGGCATTCTTTCAGGGGATATTGAACGGCGTCCGCAGTTTCTTACCAACGGGAATTACGCCGATTTTGTTTAACCTGTCCGTTATCGGCTGCACCTTTGTACTCGCAAAGCCTTGCGGCAATCCGGCGCTTGCAATGGCAATCGGCGTGGTAATCGGCGGCTCCTGCCAAATGTTGTTTCAACTCCCCTTTGTGCTGCGCGCAGGCTTTTCGTTTAAGCTGATACCGTTCCGGCGCTGTGTACATAATGCCGGAGCGCGAAAAATACTGCGGTTGATTGTGCCGACACTCATCGGAACGGCAGTGTATCAAATCAACGACCTCGTTTCTACAGCGCTCGCGACATACTCCGGAGTTGGGGTCGCCGCAAGTTTACAGTATTCAATTCGTTTACAAGAACTTATTCTCGGCATCTTCGCTGTTTCTGTCGGCACAGTTATCCTGCCCGATCTTTCCGCCCATGCGGTTAATAAGCAATGGGAAGTATTTCAAAAACTTTTGCTGAATGCCGCAAAGATTATTGCACTCGTAACCGTTCCTGCAACGATTTTCCTGCTCTGTTCGGGAGAGCATGTCATCATTTTGGTGTATAAGAGCCGCCGCTTTACCAACGAGTCCGTCCGGCTCACCTTGCAGGCCTTTCAGTGGCATATCGCAGGGTTATTTTTTATCGCATTAAACAGGATTTTGACCTCGGCTTTTTATGCGCAAAGCGATACCAAACGTCCCACGATTGCAGGTATTGCGTGTTTCGGAATCAATATTGTGCTGGCTACGGCTCTGGCAGGCTTTATGCAAGGCGGCGGCATCGCGTTGGCACTGACGATTGCGAGCGCTGTCAACACCGGCCTTCTGCTGTATTTTCTTACCAAAAGCGATTCAATCGATGTGCGTACCTTGCTTACATCAGCCGCAGGTTTTACCGTTAAAATGCTGCTTTTTTCACTGATTGCCGCCGCACCGCTGTATTTTTTCGGAGCACGGCTCTACGATCCGTTAGCGGCGTACCCCCGCATTATCGCACAGGGACTTCCACTCTTTATCAGCGCCGCGCTTTTTTCACTGATTATTTTGACGTTACTTTTGATAACGGGAGATTCTTTATTAAAGACTGCCGTACAAAAAATACGGCGGCGGTAAACGCATTAGGCCTTATTCTTGACAGCTCCGCAGAAAAATTGAGGCTGTTCAACCAGAGTTGAACCACTTCGCGGTTCAAATGGTCTCACAGCCTCAATTTTTCTGCGATTTTTATATACTCGGCCTAATGCATTTACCACCTGTTAGAAAAAATATGCGAAATTTTATTTCCGTAAAATGCAACGGTTGAACAAAATATGAATTTTGGAAACTGTTGCATTCGTGCGCGAAAAGCGCACACATCAATGCGCAAGTTTTCGAAAGAAAACTTGACGGTTAAGGTGAGCGGCGCCATTGTAGACGCTCACCTTATACCTATGAAATTTCGCATAGAAGGAAAACACCCACTTAAAATACTTATGATGTGGTTGCTGGGGGCGTGGCAGTTTTTGTCTGGGAAACTATCCGATTGCGTTTAAGACTTTGTTCAAGCGGTTCTTATCAAAAAGATCCAGCGGGCGACCTTCCGTAAAGCGGCGTGCTTCTTCGGTAAAGGTACCGGCAGTCATACAAATCCCCTTACCGGCCTTCATCTCTTTAATCCTACCGTGAAAATCGCGCAGTACCAGCTCACCAACCGAGCCTTGTGACCGGAAGAAACGGTATATCACGAGATCCGCCCATTTAGAAGTATCAATTTCAGCAACAATATCGGTATAGGTTGCAAGAACGCTGATATCAAGTATCTTCACTTTAGCGTTAGGAAAGAAACGCGAAACGATTTTGCGGCATAATCCGACAAATTCACTTTGTCCTGCCATCAAATATGTATGGAGATTTTTATTCTGATTTAATTCCTGATAGCGCATAATAAGAGATGCGACATCTTTATATCCCGGACTGATGCTCTGAATTTCCTTTAATTGAATCAGTGCTTTTTGCAAGTCCTGCGTCTTAATCCGCGCAGCAGCTAAATTATAGCGCAGTTCATTCATGATATCCAACGGGATGCTGTCATGTTTTAAGCCGATTTCAAAATCTTCGATTGCCTTTTCTAATTGACCTGCACGCATCCGTATTAAACCCGCATAGAGCGCAGCGCGCGGTCCTACTTCGGGAGATACCCGCAAATGAGTGAATATCTTTAAAGCCTGATCATTTGAACCGACTTCATAAAAGCATTCCCCCATCGCAAAAAGTGCTTCTTTATTATCCGGCTGCACATCCAATACTTTTTTCAGACTGGGAAGTGCCTCTTGATATTTTCGTAAACTTTGAAGCGTATAGCCAAGATATTTTAACGCCATCACGTTATCGGGCTGACCAAGCAGGGCTTTCCGCAAAAACGGAACCGCTTTTTCATATTCTTTTTGAATATAGTAAATATATCCGAGGTTATAATTTATCTCAAAATGATTGGGATTGATATTTTTTGCCAGTAAAAGCCCTTTCTTAGCTTCTACGAATCGGTCTGTTTTCAGTGCGCTGATACCGTACCGTAAGCTGATTTCAAATTGCTCCGACGGAATACGCCCACTCATCTGATCCAAAAGCGGCGCATACGAAGCATAGGCTTTTTCCCAATCTTGATCCTGAAAGTATATATCTCCAACCATTAAAAGAGCGGTGCTGTCATTCGGATTTTGCGCAAGCCGTTTTGTTGCCTCGCGTATCACTGCGGCTTTATTTTTTTTGCCGATCGATAACGTTCCGTGACCTTTAAGCCCCGTCATAACAACCGTTACGACAGCAACAACTGCGATAATGATGAAAAGAGAGATAATTACAACAGACATACTGTAGGTATTATCTTATCTATTTGGATAACTGTCAAGACAAGCCTAGTTTCTGAAGTATTGCTTATTTACGTGTGCGGTGTCGTACGATATTCACCAAGGTTTAACTTCGGCAATCTTCAAGATTTGATAATCTTTTCGATTGTCGAATTTCAAGAAAAAGATTCCACAGCGGGATTAAATAAAGAAAAAAGGCCGCTAAAAGCACTGTTGCAGGTGCACCGATTGAAGTCAACGGAACGCTTACCGCTATCGACCACGGCATCAGCGGCGCTACGACAACGGCGGTATTCTCCAAGTAAGATGCAAGGATGTTTTTATCTTCTATAAGATCATCACACACTTGATGAGTCAGCATAATCGCCAATGTTTGATTGCAGGCAATCGCCGAAGCAAATACGGAGGCGGTAAGAACACTGCCGAATACGGTAATACGGCTGCTGAGCCACCGCATAATTCGCTGCATTCCATCGAAAAAATGAGTTCCCTTAAACATTCCCGAATAACAAGACGAAATGCAGATAATTGCAGATACCCGTATCATCGAAACAATCCCTCCGCCGGCCATAAGTTTTGCCAGTTCCGTATCTTGAGGATGAAAACCGAAAAAGACTATTTTTATCAGCTCTGCCACCTGTATATGCTGCAAAAATCCGGCGCAGAACAACCCTGCAAGGCAGCTTATCGCCATCGTTATTTTTACATCGATTTTAAATAACGAAAAAAGGATGATGATAACAGCAGGGATAGTCGTAAAAAGCGAAAGGTTGTAATAATCGGTGAAGATACGGAAAGTCATATTGCTTTCTGTGCCGGAATTAATGATAGTCTCAATAATACTATTTCCCGCGCTGGGATTGATGATAATCCCGATGATGCCATACAGAACAGCTGTTACGATAAAGGGGATAAGTGCGGTTTTCACCATCATTTTGATATTATTGAAGACATCAGTATGCGTTAATCCGCTGATGAGATGCGCTCCCGACGACATCGGCGAGCAGCGATCTCCAAAAAATATCCCCGAAATAACAGCGCCCCCTGCATATATAACGGGAATATTCATACTGTTTGCCAATGTCATACAGATAACACCGATGGTGGCGGCGCTTCCGAAGGCGGTACCCATCAAAAACGACACAAAGCAGCATAGTAAAAAGCAAATCAGCACCATAGCCTGTGGTACCGCAAACATAGACGCATAGTACACGATAAAGGCGATAGTACCGCATGCACGCCATATTGCAGTGATACAACCTATCAGCACAAAGATTATCAGAATATTTTTTACGGTGAGGATTCCACGGAAGGAATAGCAAAGCATCTCCTTCCGTGTTTTGCCTTTGATAAGACCAAATGCAAAGAAGAGCGCATAGCCGAATATCAGTGCATATAAAATTGAATAGTGAAGAATAACGCAGATAATTAAACTGACGGAAAACAGCAATAGAATACATAATTCGAGCATAAATGTTCTACGCTCCTTTCTGTCATTATTATGCAGAGATACCTATCTGTCAATGAGGAAGGCGCAAGGCAATTGCATCAGGTGGTTCTTGGCAAGCCCGCAGAATAATGGAGATCGTCCAAGCAGAGTTGAACCTCTTCGCGGTTCAAATGCTTACCCAATCTCCATTATTCTGCGATTTTGATGTATTTGTCTGATGCAATTGTCCTTTTTCTCAAAAATAAAGTGTGCGAAATTTTATTCAAAATTTCGCACAAAAGGAAGGCAAAACCTCATCAAGGCAAAAAAAAGGTGATAATCACGGTACGGCTAAAGGAGAGATGTAAAGGCCGTACAATGACTATCACCGGGATTAGCTGTTGTTTGTATTAAGCCGGCGCGTAAGGTTTTGCCTTACTGTGCAAGGCTTTTGTAAATTTTTTCTATATTAGAAGTCATCCGTTCCATATAGGATAAACCGTCCTCAGCCGACTCAATCGTATAGATTGTTTGCACCGAAGCTCCGACTTCTTTTGCTAAGGTTGCCGAAACTTGCGGACTTGCCGCATTTTCCGAGAAAACAACTTTAATTCCATATTGGTTACAATAATCTGCTAATTTTGCTAATTGTTGTGCACTCGGTTCTCCGCCAGAAAATACATCTTCCACGCTATTCTGTTCAAGTCCGAAGTCACGGCAAAGATAGCCGAACGCTGCATGTCCGGTAACAAAACGGCGATGGGTTACTTTAGCAAAATTACTGCGGTATTTTGCTAAAAGCGCATCAGCATTCGCAATAAAAGCTGCGGCATTCCCCTTATAGAACGCAGCATTTGCGGGATCTACCTCGCTTAAACCGTCAGCAATATTCTTGACCATCACTTTAGCGGATTCAAGGCTCAGCCATGCATGAGGATCAACTGCATCGTGGTCGTCATCATGATCATGATCATGGTCGTGCTCGTCGTGGTCATCATGATCGTGCTCATCTTCGTGGTGGTGGTGGTGATGGTGTCCTTCTGCGAGTTCGATCGGTTTAATACCGTTACTTGCGCAGATAGTCTTTATCGTATCCTGCTTTACCGCATGGAGAGCATCCGTAAGCCACGGTTCCATACCGAACCCGTTGTAAACGACAGCCTTTGCCTGCATTAAGAACTTTAAATCCCCTGCCTTGGGTTCAAAATCATGAGCTTCAACTCCCGACGGGATAATCGTATGGACGTACACCTTATCTTTACCCACAATTTCCGTGAGTTCCTTCATCGCATCAAAGGTTGCTGCAACGGCAACTTTTCCTCCCATGTTTTTTTCGGTTTTTCCGCCGGCAAACAGGTTTACCGCGGCGATGCCGAAAAACATCATACAAACTGCTGTAAAAAACAATTTCTTCATTAAGAAAACTCCTCTTGCAATACTACTTGCAAATCGGTTGCAAGTATACACAAATGCAAAAAGTTTGCAAGTAGCAAATAAGCATAAAAACTAATTAAATCTAAAGAAACCCTTTAAAAACGGATTCGCAATCCGCTTTTGCGGATATGATAAATCACTTCCTTACAGAACAAGCCGATAGGTTTGATGTTTTTAGAGGTTCCCATATATCATACTTTTTATACTTGAGGAATTTTTCCGCCTCTTTACAGAACCGGATATTAGTCATACAGTAGCAAGGATGAAACTGCTCCATACCGCCGATTTGCATTTGGGAAAGACGCTGCACGAAACGCCGCTACTCGGTGTGCAGGAAAAAATGTTGGACGACATTCACGATATTCTTACACGGGACGACTATGCAGCGCTGATTATCGCAGGCGATGTGTATGACCGTGCTATTCCTTCGGCGGAGGCGGTTTCGCTTTTCAGTCGGTTTCTTGCACGGATACGGGAGGATTGTCCCGATACGGCGGTACTTATCATTCCCGGCAACCACGACTCCGCGCAGCGGCTCGCCTTTGCTCGCGAGATACTGCAAAACCAGCGTATCTATATTGCACAGGATACAAGCAGGCTTTCCGATCCGGTTATTCTTACCAAGGGCACGGAAAAACTTGCGATATACCTGCTCCCGTTTTTAAACTTTGGTGCCTTTTCGGAAGAAACAAAAGAAGCGTATCATACGGCAGGGGATTCTCAGGCGGAAATGGCGGCGGTTGCATCGCACATACTGAAACAAGCGGTACCGCCGGGCATACCCGCACTGTTAGCGGCGCACCTTTTTACCATCGGCGGGCAGAGTTCCTCCAGCGAGCGCACTTTTATCGGTACGGCTGAATATGTCAATCCCGACCTTTTTTCTTTTTTCGATTATGTTGCGCTCGGACACCTGCACCGCTGCCAACGGATAACCGACAGAATGTATTATTCGGGTTCGCCCCTCCCCTACTCCTTTGATGAATCGGATGATACCAAGTGCGTTCTTTCAATAGATATTGACTGTATACCGAAACAAAATACCGCCGGAAAGCAAAACAAAGCGAAAGTTAGAGCGGAACTCTTCGATACTGAGACAGCTAAAGCTCATGCGGAGCTTTTCGATGCGGAGATAACGAACTCCCGCACAGAACTGTTTGATGCGGAGAACCTCCAGCCTGCTATAGACGGCACAAAGGCTCCGCTCAACATTGAGCGGATACCCATCATTTCAGAGCGCCCGCTCAAACGGCTTGAAGGCAATTTTGAAGAGTTTTTTACCGGAAACCGCTACGACGAATGGAGCGGCTGCTATCTGGAAATCACCCTGAACGATGCCGAGGTTATTGCACACCCGATGCAGCTGCTGCGGCAAAAATTTCCGTTTTTGCTGAGTATCCGGCAAAAGAGTTTTATGAATCGGGAACAGCAGGATGGAGACGAGCAGCTGACACTCCGCGAACGGACGGCTGAAGACCCGCTCACGTTAGCCGAAAATTTTAGCCGGTTTGAAATCGTTATTAACGGCGAGGCGAACCAAATGAAGCAGGAGCTTTTTGAACAGCTCTGCAAAGAGGCTATTGATGAGACCTAAAGAACTGATACTGCACAACATCGGCCCTTTTACCGGCGAGCATACCGTCAACTTTGACAGCCTCGGCTCCCTCTTTTTAATCTACGGACAAACCGGCGCCGGAAAGACCACACTCTTTGACGCCATTTCCTACGCCTTCTACGGAAAGCCGCTCGGCGGAAGATCGGGCGTTATGCGGAACTTGCGGAGCCACTTTGCGGACGACTATGCAGTCTCCGATGTCATACTCACCTTTTTTATCGGAGCGCAGATGTACCGAATAAAACGGCAGCTGCCGTATACCAAAGAAGGCCGGAAACTGGAAACACCGGAAGAAGTCTCCCTCGAATGCTACGAAAACGGCAGCTGGGAAAACCGCTCATCGACTAACAAGCGGGAAACCGATGCTTCAATCCAAAACCTGATTAAACTTTCCGACAAAGAGTTCAGCCGCATCGTCCTTTTGCCGCAGGGAGAATTTGCTCAGTTTTTGCGGGCACAGTCGAGCGATAAAAAAGAGACGCTGATGCACTTGTTTCCTATTAAACGCTACTCGGATTTGATGCAGGAAGCAAAGCTCCGCGCAGATATGCTGCAACAGGAAGCGCATACAATAGAAGCAAACCTTGAAACCTTGCATACCCGCTTTGTGTACCACCGTTACGAAAGCGACCGCGCGGAGCTGCTGAACGAAATTGACCGTATCAGGGATGAACACGGCGGCGTTCTTACTGACCTACAGACAAAGAACACCGAGCTTGAGCAGGAAAAAATACTTGCAGAAAAGCGGAAAGAGCTGGAGCGGGTTACCGAAGAGCTGGAAGCATGCCGCGTCCGCGAAGAGGATATCCGCAATTTAAAAGCGAAGATTGAAAAAGCGCAGCGGGCAGCTCCGCTCGCAGTCCACGTAAATCAGCTCCTTGAGTTGGAAGCGGCATGTGCGGCGGACGAGCGGCAGATACGGGAAAAACGGGAACGCATGGAAGAACTGACCGCCCGTATGAACACTTTGCAGGAACGGCACAACGAGATCACCGCAAAAGAACAGCAGCGGGACAGCCTCTATGCCGTCATCGATTCGCTGCGGAAAGCCGCCGTGTTGGAACAGGAAATCGGAGCGGAGCAAGTCGAAGAAGATAACCTGAAACGCGCCGCTGCTGCCGCCCAAGCGCAACTGCAACGCATCGAAGCACAGCTCGCCGCCGTTACGGAAAAAACCGCCATCCTTGCTCCCGCCGTCGATGCGCTTGACGAGCGGGAACACGCCTACCGCAGCCTGCAAAGTCGGCTCGACATAGAAAAACAGCTGCACGATATGTTATGCAAACAAGAGCAGCTTGCTACCTTTTTGCACAGCTATGCGCAGGCTGCGGATAATGCGCGGAAACAGCTTGCGGAGATCACTCGCGACTGTGATATTCAAACGGAACAAATCAATAGAATAGAAGAAGAAAAAAAAGCGGCGGAACGGCAGCGTGCAGCGGCAGCGCTTGCGGAACACCTCGAAGAAGGAAGCCCCTGCCCCGTCTGCGGTTCGGTACATCACCCCGCACCGGCTCAAGAAGCTGCAGAAAGTGCGTTCAGCTTTGACGAGCGGATAGAAACGGCAAAACGGAGCGCAGCAAAACTGCAACATGAAAAAGAAAAAGCGCAGACGGCGCTCGCCGGTGCGGAGGCTTCGTATACAAATTATCAAAAACAAATAGACGAACGGGTAGCAGCGGCGGCTGATTTACAGCTGCGGTATAAAGAATGCAGCGCGGTTCCCTTTCCGGAAGGAAAGGATGCGGCGGAATGCCGCATTAAGGAAACCGCTCAGCAGATCAACGAGGCGGTGCAAGCGTACAACGCATCCCGCAAAGCCTTTGCCGAACACAAAACACTGGAAGAAGAAGCCCGCCGTTTGCAGCGGGAGCGGCAGGAATGTACGCAGCAGCACCATAGCGCGGAACAACGCTTAAGCGGAGTTTCTGCCGCGCTGCAAGAAAAACGCCGCCAGTTTGACCAAGCTTTTTCTCAACTACCCGAAAATCTGCGCAGCGTTCAGCTGAGCGCGGATACGGAAATTTTAGACAAACAGGGAACCGGCGGCAAAACCGAAGTTCCCGATGCCCCTGTCGGCAATACTGCACCGGAGCAATACGAAGTCCCCGATGCGGAAACCGCGTTGGAGCAATGCGAAGCGCTGCTGCAAGAGCTCAAACTGACTATCAACGCCTACCATACCGATGTTTCAGAAGCAACGCAAAACCTTGAACGGATCCGCGGAGAATTGTCTACAGCGGAAACGCACGGACAGGAACGTGCACAGCAGCGCAGCGAAAAAACGGCACAACTCGAAGCCGCGTATATAAAAGAAGGTTTTGCCGATTTGGAGGATCTGCAGCAAGCCGTGTGCAGCGAACCGGAAGTTGCGCAGTGGAAAACCGAAATCGACACCTTTTATGAGCAGTACGCGGCATACAAGCAGGCGGCGGCCGGATTGGAAAAAGACGTTACCGCGACGGAGCCGCGCGACCTCGATGAGCTGGAAACTGCCGTCGAAGCCCTGCGCCAACGGTATGATGAAATACAGGCGCGGCTCGAAGTCCTCAATACGGAGAAAGCAAAGCTGGAGGAGCTGCACGCCCAGCATACGGAACTGACAAAAGCCCTCGCAGTCAAAACAGCGGAGGCGCAAAACTGGGTAGCCCTTGCAAAAGACCTCTGCGGCAGCAATCCGCGAAAACTCCAGTTCGACACGTGGATTCTTTCCGCCTTTTTGCACGAAGTAACCGTGTTTGCAAATAAGCGGCTTGAGCGGATGAGCGAGGGACGGTACCGGCTTGCAGTCAGTGAAGAGCACGGCGCAGGGAACGCATACCGAGGCCTCGACTTGGAAATCGCCGACGCCTACACCGGTAAATGCCGCCCCTCTGCGACCCTCTCCGGCGGGGAAACCTTTATGGCCTCCATCAGCCTTGCGCTCGGCCTTGCCGATTCCATTCAGGCACGGGCAGGCGGCATCAGAATAGATTCGATGTTCATCGACGAAGGCTTCGGGTCACTTGACGAAAAAGCCTTGGAAAACGCTGTCAGCATCTTAGACGAAATACGCGGGAACCGGATGGTCGGCATCATCTCGCATGTCAGCGAACTGCAAAGCCGCATCCCGCAAAAGATTGAAGTGATAAAAACCGGAACGGGTTCGTCCATCCGACAAGGAAAACCTTAACCTTGACTTTACTCGGATGGGGGTATAGTATAAGGGCTCTTAATTAATTTTTGGGATATTTTAAATACCTTAGCTTTAGAATATCCCGCTTGTCAAAGTAGGTGCTTATGAATTTGAAAAACGCACTGGTTAAAAGACTATACAAACATCCGCGTATTATTTTAGGCATTATCCTCGGCATCACGCTCTTCTTTGCATTGCAGCTTCCGCGTATCCGATTTGATAATAATAATTTCCGCTTTATACCGGAAAGCGATCCCTCTCGAATAGCGGATGCCGAAATGGCAAAGATATTCGGCGATTCGGTGCCGCTCCTGATCGGAATCCAACGACACTATTCGACGGTCGTTGATCGAGAATTTTTAGAAAAAATGCAAGAGCTGGATAAACAATTGCTTGCATTACCGCTTGTAAAAAATGTCGTTTCGCTTACGACAACAACCCATATCGAAGCGGCAGATGATTCAATTGTGAACGAAAAACTTGTGCCGGAACGCTTAACCGGTTCGCCGGAAGAATTGAAGACAATTACCGAACGGCTCCGTTCGATGGACACCTATAATCGAAGCTTGGTTTCCGATGATTTAAAAGCCACACAGTCTATTATCTTCCTTAACATAAAACAGGAAGAAAGCGGATCCCCGGAAACGGTTTCCGTATGCCGTGAAATAATGCGCATCACGGAGGAATGGGACTTCCCAGACTCCGTTACCTACGTCACCGGCGCACCGGTTTTTAGCGAAATTGTCAATGAAGCGACCAGTCATGATTTAATGTTTCTTGTCCCTATCGTCGTCATCATCGTGGCGGGCGTCTTATTTTTTTCGTTTAGAAGATTTACCGGCGTATTTTTACCGCTGCTCACCGTTATTATTTCATGCATTTGGGCAATCGGTGCAATGGCATTGTTGCAAATTCCGTTAACCATTCTTTCGACGGTACTACCCGTTATTCTGATTGCCGTTGGCAGCGCTTATGGTATTCATGTTATCAATCACTATTTTGATGAAGTAACGCAGAGCAAGGAAATCTCTCGGGAAACGCATTCGGCGCAGATTGTCGAAGCTATGTCGCGGGTTATTCCGCCTGTCTTTTTAGCAGCACTTACAACCTTTGCAGGCTTTGTATCGTTCTGCTTTACGAGCGTTGTCCCGATTTTCGAGTTTGGAATATTTTCGAGCTTTGGCGTACTTTCGGCCTTTATTGTTGCGGTAACGCTTATCCCTGCAATTCTTATTTTACGGGGACCGCGTAATCCGACCATCGGCGGCCGCTTTGGGGCAAAATCGAGCCACAGCGGTATTATCGATCGGATTATTGCCGATACACTGATGATTGTTCATGCACATAAACGCAGTGTACTTTTGGTCAGTCTCGGTTGTATTATTTTTGCCGGTTTGGGGATTTCAAAACTCGTTATCGACAACGTATTAATGGAATACTTTGAACCGGATGTACAGGTTGTCAAAGCCGATCCGTTTATCCGAGAAAATTTTGGCGGTTCAAAATTACTGAACTTAGTTATCAAGGGTACGAAACAGGGAGATGTTATTCGCCCCGATGTGTTGCAGGCAATCGATTCTCTTGCCGAGTATGCGGAAGAAAATATCCCCGAAGTAGGAAAAATTACCTCGCTGGCGGACGTTATTAAACGGTTCAATCAAGTGTATAATGCGGATGCTCCGGCAGCAGGACTGGCAGCTACAGGGCATACTCCCCAGTCGTCCTCCGACGGACAAACAGCTGCTACCTCGACTGTAGTTTCCGGTGCGAACTCCACCGAAAAAGAAGAAGATTCGTTTGGCGATTTCGGCGACTTCGGAGATGCAGACAGCTCATGGGGTTTTGATGATGTTGACACATGGAGTGATTCGGAGCCATCCGCCTCGGCTTCCGGTAAAGCAGGGTACGCTGCAATGGAAACACAAAAAGAACCGGTGTATACTTTTTCTGAAATCATCGAAAAACTTGCCGAGGCTCAAACAGCCCGCCGCGGCAGATATGTTTCCGCGACCGAGGTGATCGATGCATTAAAGAAGGATGTCAATTATAAAGGCGCTGCCTACTACGAAATTCCTACGGATCCTCACAAATACGGCAAAGAAACTCAGGAAGAGCTTACCGCGCTTATTCAAAACTACCTACTTCTTATGGCGGGCAATGTACAGGATTTTATCGACGATACATATACCCCAACCACGCTTAAAGTAAATATCCAACTGCGGACACTCGGTCAACAAGACAGCGAACAGGCCTTGCAAGCAATCATGGCATACGTTAAGGATAATTTTCCCAAGGATATATCCGTAGAGCCGAACGGTTCAATGTTTATCGAACAGTCGTTAAATACCCTTGTGGTGCAATCCCAGCTGATTTCCGTTGCGGTGTCGTTCGGCATTGTGTTTTTAATTTTAGCGGTCTATTACCGCTCCATTATCGCGGGTATTATCGGCATTATCCCGCTGATGATTTCCGTTGCGTTGAATTTCGGCTTTATGGGAATCGTTGGTATAAAACTCAATATCGGTACGGCAATGGTGGCAAGTTTTGCAATCGGTATCGGTATCGATTATACCATCCACTATTTAGCCGCCTATCACCATGAATATACCAAACGACGTGACGACCGGAATTTCCTTATCCACACGTTCTACGGTTCCGGTAAGGCAATTTTGTTTAATGCGGTGTCGGTCGGTGCAGGATTCGCCGTTTTAATGCTTTCAAAGTTTAATATGCTGTCCGAACTCGGTCTATTGATTGCGTTGGTGATGGGTACCAGCTCTTTTGCAAGCTTAACGGTACTACCGACCATCCTTTCAATTGTAAAGCCGCGGTTTATCACCAAGCCGCTACCGGAGGATAGTGTAGAGCCGTAGGCTTTGATATGGGCACCTCTAAAAACTCGGTTAGATTTGCTTCGCATCCTTCGGAACAGAGGCGCCCGTCGAGTTTTTAATAAGTCTATAAATATAAATGACTTATTAAAAATATCGCAAATTAAATCTAAGGGAAACCTCTAAAAGCTGAAAGCCTATCGGTTTTTTCCTGTAAGGAAATGATTCATTATATCCGCTAAAGCGGATTGCGAAACAGTTTTTAGAGATGCCCATATATTTTTTCTAAAATATTTTTATGGAGGTATAACAATGAAAAAACTACTAATGCTTTGTTCTTTATTACTCTGCAGCGGCGCAGTCCTTTTTGCCGAGGAAACCGCCGAATCCATTATGAAGGGCGCTCCGTCCAAAATAACGATTGAAACAATCGGAACGCGGGCAAAGATGGAAATCCAACGGAATGGAACGATAATGGCAGAGCTGTTGGTCGATCAATATTCCGTGCAAAAAGAAAACGATCACCGCACCTTTTTGGAAATCAAAGCGCCGGCAAACGTAAAAGGTACACGGTTGTTGATGATTGCAAAAGACGGAGTTACCGATCAGCGTGTTTATCTACCCTCACTCGGCAAAGTCCGCCGTATTACCGGCGAATCGGAAGGGACTGAAAGTTTTCTCGGTACTGATTTTTCGTATAATGATATGTCGTATTTGCAACGGGACAGCAGTTTGGACACATACAAGATACTACGTGAAGAAGAATACGGCGGAGCTTTGTGCTATGTCATCGAGGGCGTTCCTAAGGATACGAAATCCGAGTATTCCAAAACCAATGTGTGGGTAGAAAAAGATTCCAAGCATTTGGTAAAGATTGCCTTTTATAATCGGAAAAATGTATTGGTAAAAATCATGGAAATGAGTAATTACGAGACAACACAAGGTGTGGATACCCCTCGGATTACTAAAATGACAACTCTTGCAACGAATACATCAACGACTATCAATATCATCAAAATGCAATATAATATGAATATCCCTGATAAGATTTTTACTTCGCGCTATTTGGAGCAAGGTCGTTAAGTTTTATCGTATAAAAAAAATAACCGGTATACCTATTGGCTATACCGGTTATTCAGATGCGTATCACTGTAACTGTTATTCAATTACCGCGACGATATCGCCTGCCTTTAAAATTAAGTATTCTTCGCCATCGATCTTAATCTGTGTTCCTGCATATTTATCGTGCATCACTTTTTGACCGACCGACACCTTAATCTTCTCTTTATCATCGCCGATGGCAACGACAACTGCCGTCTGTGTTTTTTCCTGTGCGGTATCGGGAATAATAATTCCGCTTGCGGTTTTAGTTTCTACCTTATCGACCTTTACTAAAACACGGTCTGCTAATGGCCGTACTTTCATGTAAGAACCTCCTATCATAGTGTACTTTTCGGTAGTAAAAAAATATGCCCCGATGACATCAGGGGCATGTTAACCGGATATAGCTGTGTCAATTTAACCCAGTTTTAATTTTATTCATACTGAGTGTGTCATTTAAGCCATATAAGGTTATGTTAAATATACAAACAAAGATGTAAAAAGGCAAGTTTTTTCCTTTTTTTTATGATTCCATACCCAAAATGCTCATAATACAGTATTTTTACCACTTTTTTCTTTCTCATCGTGCTGTATTTTATCTTGAAAAGTTGGCATAACATTTGCTTTAATAATTAATATACAAGGTTTAAGTAAGGTGATCGTCAGAATGCCTCATTGACCGGTGAGTTGCGGTTTGTTGCATTGCCCCGAAACATCCTACAAAAGTCTTTATGGGAGATGACTTATGGAAAAAATACAGAATACACGTGCAGATAATAATGTCTTTGCAACCTATTTAAGAGAAATAAACAAGATACCGCTGCTGTCGGTAGAAGACGAAGTGAAATATGCAAAAGCTGCTGCTGCCGGTGATGAACAGGCAAAAAAAATATTGATTGAATCGAACTTGCGCTTTGTAGTAAATGTTGCAAAAAAATATCAGAATAAGAATATCCCGATTATGGATTTGATCAGCGAAGGCAATATCGGATTGATGAATGCTGCCGACCGCTTTGACCCTGACAAGGGATACAAGTTTATTTCGTATGCGGTATGGTGGATTCGCCAAGCAATTTTAAAAGCTATCTGCGAAAAATCCCGCATGATTCGGCTTCCGTTGAACAGAGCGAACGAATTGGTTCAAATTGAAAAAGCCCGTAAGATTATGGGTAAGAGCGGAAACGAACCGGAAGATAAAGAGCTAACCACTATCGCTCAAGAACTCCGCATTGAACCTGAAATGGTACGAACGATTATGAATGCTGCTCGCGACCCCGTTTCTTTGGATGCGCCGATATTTAATGATAACAACACTGCTAGCACCGGCGACTTTGTCGAAGATACCCGCTATATGCAGCCTGAAAGCTATGCGCTCGATATTGATTTACGCGAAAATATCGATACGCTGCTTGCTTCCTTGACTGAACGGGAGGCGGAAATTCTCCGCTACCGCTTCGGCTTAAACGGATACGAGCAGCTTTCGTTAAAGGAAGTAGGAGTTCGTTTTAACTTGACCAAAGAACGCATCCGCCAAATTGAAAAAAAAGCGCTTGAACGGTTGCAGTCAATAGGTCATCAGCACGAACTCGAAAGCTTCGTCGCGTAATTGAAACGAAGCAGATGCAACGTATATTTTCAAAAGCTACGCATGTGCCGGTATTCGATATTCAGTGTAGCGGACATTCTTCTTTTCTACGGCATCGCGCAGCGAACGTTCCACTTTTGAAAGTGCAGCGTTGCCGGTTTTTACTTCGACAAACAGCACTTCATCAACCGTTCCTGTAGAAAGTCCCGGAAAGGCGACGAAGTCTACCGGTTTTCCGACAAATCGGATTTCCGTCGGATCAGCAGGGAAACCGGGAAAGAACGCTGCAAATTGTTCGGAAAGCTGTCCGTTCAAAACCGCTCGCGACCGTTTAACGGCATCTTCGCGGGCGATTTTTATCTCTTTAGCAAGATGCTTGCTTGCGGTAAGTTGCCCTATTTTTGTTCCGAGGAAGAAAGCAACGATAATGAATGAAATACTTGCAATCGCTAAAATGAGCAGCAAGAGTTTTACTTCTACCATATCAAACATAATTTCCCTCCTCGAAAAAGCTTTTATCGGCGTAAAATGCCGGGTACTGTGTTACTGTGAGTATCGGTTATCTGTTGTATTCCTAAAGGATCCTATTAAAGTATCCGATATAAGAATGAATCTTCTTTTTATTAAATTGAGGCGTAGTTATATATGTATCGTATAGGTTCTGTACTCTGTTGTTGCTTTTTTTTATCATTAGCTGTCTCTTGTGCATCAGCTGCAACAAAAGGCGGTGCCGCATCACCGGTAACAGAATCGACAGGGTTTCTTGAACAAGAGTACATAGCACAATCCCCTCAGACAGGAGAATCCGGTAACAAGATTACCGAAATATCATCAGAGGAACAAACACTTGCACGGCTGCTCCCCGAACTTACACAGGCTGTAGAAAACTACGATATACATAAGGTGCTTGCATTATTCAATGCTATTTATGAATCGTGCAATGGGCAGGAAGATCATACTATTCTCATCGATGCCCGCAATCGGATAGAACCGTTATTGGAAGCTATTTCTATCGAGGCGGTCAGCACCCCCACACCTGTAAATGCCGGTTCTCCGTTCACACAGCCGTTTACAGCACGTGTCGTCATTACCGCACCCGACAAACAGTTTCCGCTTGATAATTATCCTATTACCGTTCTCTACCCCGCCGCCGGTACAGGCAGCAGTTTAAAAAAAGAGCTTGTACGGACGGATTCCGATGGTTTTTTATACTTTACACCTCCTACTTCCAGCCGAGCATGCGACGGAAAACTATTCTTTTGTCTTTATCCGATAAGAAAGGATACCGCCTTAGCTGATGATGCAACCGACAATCTCTCTGTTTCTTTCCCTTATAAAGTTGCAACAACAGAGAAACGGATACCGTCTATTATTGCTATTCTTGATTATGATGAAAATAATACACCGATTTTTTCCAGTAATATAACAGCAACACGCCTCCTTACGGGATTAATGAAGCGGGGATTCAGCAGGATCGGGCTGGATGAATACCGTGAACTTGGTAATGCAGATGATGCTTCCGTTATCCGTGTTGCACAGGCTAAGATCGGCACGGCTGTAGACCGTTTTATTTTCGGTAGGACGTATATTTCGGTAGAAACGGCGGAAGATAATACCTTTACCTGTACCATACGTGCCGCAATATCGATTTGGGATTTTAAACAAGCTCGAAAGATAAATCATTTTACCTTTACCCATACTGCAAAAGCTAAAACAAAAGCTCAAGCAATTTTACTTGCCCGTACCGATCTTGGTGAAACAGTAATCGCCGAAACATTCAACTACAGTCTTTAAGCAATAATAATGCCTCTTGCAGTTCAAACTTTATTTGCTTATACTTTTTACCATGAAGCTTTTTGTTGTGCGCCACGGTGAAACGGATTTAAATGTAAAAGAACTGGCTTGCGGTGTTTCGGAATCTATGTTGACGGAAAAGGGGCGGATGCAAGCCCAAAACTTGGCAAGCCGATTAAAAAAAGATAAAGAAAAAAACAATATCACAACGATTTACGTATCTCCACTTAAACGGGCAAGAGATACGGCTGCATATATTGAACAGGCATTACAGCTTACGGCTATGCCGGATATCCGCCTGCAAGAGATCGATTTCGGTGACTTTGAAGGAAAGCCGTGGAACAATCCGGAATTTTTATATATTCATAAAAATCCTTTTTTAACATTTCCCAAAGGTGAATCCTTTGCGAAAGT
The DNA here is from genome assembly GCF_017161265.1 of Treponema medium. Lineage (NCBI taxonomy): Bacteria > Pseudomonadati > Spirochaetota > Spirochaetia > Treponematales > Treponemataceae > Treponema > Treponema medium. Next base: position 474,895 of record NZ_CP031393.1, read on the forward strand.
AGCACACCGTGCATACAGTATTATAGAAGACGTAAAGCATAAGCATACGGGAGACGGCAATATCCTCTTTGTCTGCCACGGCGTGCTAACAGCGGCTATCTATACGTACTTTAAACCTTTTTCGGCAGAAGAACTGCTGCGGTTGGAAATCAAGAATTGCCAGCTGCTTGAGTTTGATTTATAAGAAGAGCAGAAGCTGTTTTTTCCCAACCGGAAAAATATCGATTAAGACAGGTTTCCATTTCGGGAAAAAACGGAGCTTCAATAAGAGCAGGCATATCCGCCGGTCTTGAGGCAGGAAAATACAACCGCCACGCATGGAGCAGGTAGCGCTTGCATACAGGCAACGGATTCCCCCCGCGGTATTTACGATCCCCAACCAACGGATGGCCTGCGCTCGCGCTATGCTTCCGTATCTGATGTTTTTTACCGGTGATAAGCTTAAACAATATCAGCGACGCATCGATCCCTTTATTGTAACTCAGCGAATAACATTGTGTGATAGTTTTACCGCTTTCGTCTTCGGCGGTAATAAGCTGTGACGGCATAGCGCCGCGCACAACGCCTAAATAGTATTTACCTACTGTTTTTTCCCGCAGACATTGAGAAAACCATTGCGCTCCGGCAAGTGTCTGCGAAAAACAGAGCACGCCGGTAGTATCTTTATCCAACCGGTGCAGCGGCCCTTGTTTAAAAGAAAGACTTTGCAAAGGATTACGAGCGAAGCCGACAGTAGACGGTATATTGGGGGATAACTGTACCGTAGTGTCGCACTGTAGGGTATTGCCGCAAAGATGCGCAGCGCCGGAAAGCAGCGTATCGATACTGTGCACCCCGTGTACGGGAATTCCCGCGGGCTTATTGACGATAAGCAAGTCGGTTGTTTTTAATAAGATCGGGATATCGGTAGGAATACAAGCAGACCGGCTTGAGCCACGGCACAGTCTGCCGAAGGTATGGTTTTGTTCACCAGACGCAGACTGCTTCCGTATCGGCTGTTTTTCAGCAGAGAGAAGCATTTCAGAAATCGATAATGTATCGCCTACTACCGTCCGATAATTAAGCACTGTCCGCTTACCATTGATACGGATTAAGCCCTTACGGATTGCTGCATACAGCGTCGAAAGCGGAGTATCCGCCAGAAATTTTCTGATTACACGGTCAAGCCGCCTACCGGCATCGTTTTCCGAAAGAATAAATTCCGTTTTATGCTTTTCCCATACGGCCGATGCTATTTAACACCAGTTGTTTAAACAGAGGAGCCGCTTTTTTTCCTGCATCCAGCACTTCTTGTTCACTCAATAATGAGCTGCTCATACCTGCTGCGAGATTCGAAATGAACGAGATGCCGCAAACACGCATACCGGCATGGCGGGCAGCGACCGCTTCTACAGCAGTACTCATACCGACAGCATCGGCGCCGAGTATCCCTGCCAGACGTACCTCTTGTGGCGTTTCATAAGCAGGGCCGGTGAATTGACAATACACTCCCTCTTGCAGAGGAATATGCAAAGACTCTGCCGCTGCCTTGATATGCATCCGAAGGTCTTTATCATACACTTGCGTCATATCGGGGAAACGCACGCCAAGAGTTTCAAAGTTTTTCCCAATGAGCGGAGAAGGCACAAGACATGTGATGTGATCGGTAATCAACATAAAATTACCTGCACTGAAATTTTTGTTCGCACCGCCTGCCGCATTAGTTAAGAAGAGAACTTCCGCCCCCATCATTTTCATCATCCTGATAGGAAGCACCACATCGGTCATCGGATATCCTTCATAATAGTGGATTCTCCCCTGCATAATAACGGTAGGAATCCCTTCTATTTTCGCAAATACGAATGCGCCGCGGTGTCCCGGTGCCGTAGAAAGCGGAAAATTGCGGATGGAGGCATACGGAATAGTCGCGTCAACTTGTAATTCGTTCGCCAGATCACCTAGCCCGGATCCAAGTACTAATGCGATTTTAGGAGTATACGGAATGTGATCTTTGAGATTTTTAAAACATTGTATCAATTTTTCTTCAGCAGTCATATAATTTCCTTTAAGCATCTACTTCGACATTTGTCAACAGGCGTTCCATGTCGGACAAGTCCGCAATACGGCTTGCAACGGTTTTGCCTTTTCCTGACATTTTTGTATCGTATTGGAGCGTTGCATGATAAAGTTCAAGCACCATCGAAGCCAATAGGTTAAGGTTCGGCCCTAAATTACTGAAAGCCATATTACGGTACACTTTATCGGCAGTCGCCATTTTGGTATTTGCTTCGGTAATCGAATTAATATTGGGAAGAACATCGCGCCGGACTAAATAAATAAACCGGGCAAGCGCGATAATGTCATAATAAAGGTCATCAAGATGGAAACCTTGTAAGACAAAATCCTCGGAATGTTCGGTCAAATCAACGATATGCCGCGATAAATCAATATTAGAAAGAATTTGTGCAAACAAAGGGCGTAAGAAGCGCGTTGCGATATTTTCATTGTAATGCCGCCCAATTCTTACGATTATTTCAGCGATAATTCTATCATCCACTAACATGGTCTTCACTATATATCAGTTCGCAGGTTTTTACAAGTATAAACAGCTTACATAGAAAACTTCTTCTTCATCTGGGCAAACATCTTGGCGATATCTTCTTCCTCCGGTTCCGTTTCCGGCTCATGGTACTGCACCAGCTCCGCAGGAATTTCTTCCAAGAAAGGCGAGGGACTGCACTCAAGCAAACCCGCCTGCCTACGCCGCGTTCGGCAGCTCGTAATAATGAGCTTGTCGCGAGCGCGGGTAATGGCGACATAGAACAGGCGGCGCTCTTCTTCTACATCCCCTGCATTTTCTTCCATACTACGGGCATGTGGGATAATGCCTTCCTCGGTGCCTGCAATAAACACCACTGGAAACTCCAATCCCTTCGCTGCGTGGATGGTCATGATATTCACCTCGCCGGTGTCTTCCTCATTTTGATCATCGCGGCTCAACAGCGTGATGCGATTGAGATAAGTATACAGCGAAGGGTCAAAGTTGTCGGGGTTTGTCTCCCACGTGTCGATCGATTGCAAGAGGCTTTCGATATTCAAAAACTTAAAGCGCGCCGCTTTTTCGTTCTTCTGAAACTCCTGCGTCAAATAATCAAAATATTGAATGCGCTCTACGAGTTTCCGCACCTTATTTGCCAAACCCTTGCCGGACAGCAGCTGTTTCCGCTCGGAACTTATCAGCTCAACAAATTCCTCCAAATCGGCAAGGCTCTTTTCGCGGAAGTCGTCCGGCGGACGCTCAAGCAGCGCATGAATCGCCATGCGGATAGAGCACTCCTTTTCCGTTGCGATTGCGGAGAGCACTTCCAGTGTTTTTTTCCCAATACCGCGCCGCGGTGTGTTGATAATCCGCAAGAGGTTAATATCATCGTCGGGATTCGCAATCACCCGCAGATAGCTGATAATGTCTTTAATTTCTTTGCGCTGAAAAAAGCTCGTGCCGCCGGACATCCGGTACGGAATATTGGCATCGAGGAAAGCTTCTTCAATCGCGCGTCCCAAGCCGTTGGTGCGGATCAAAACGCCGAAGTCCGCATAGCTCCGGTTCTCGCGCATCTTCTCCGTAAGGATAGTGTCCGCAATAAAATCAGCCTCTGCCGCCTCATTCTCCGGGATAAAAATTTCAATCGGCTTGCCGGAGCCGTTCCCCGACCACAGCGCTTTTTCCTTCCGATTAGTGTTGTGCGAAATCACCCCGTTCGCTGCCGCCAAAATCGTACCGGTGGAACGGTAATTCTGCTCAAGCTTAATCTCCACCAGATGCGGAAAATCCTTTTCAAACAGGCGGATATTTTCATAATTCGCCCCCCGCCACGAATAAATAGACTGATCATCATCACCGACCACGCAGACATTATCATCCGCAATCAAATGCATCATCTGATACTGCTGAATACTCGTGTCCTGAAACTCATCCACCATCACATACCGGTAGCGGTTCTTGTACACCGCAAGCACATCGGGATGTTCGGTAAAAAGTTTAATCGGCAGCATAATCAAATCGTCAAAATCCACCGCATTGAATAGCTTGAGCCCCGCCTGATATTCGTTATACAACGGACGATACACCGCCGTCTGCGCCGTAAAGTTTTTCTGCCCCGTCTTTATCTGAGAAAACAGCGTCCCCACTCCGTACACATCGAGCGTTTCCGTTGCAATTTTCAGTTCCTTCGCCGACTCCTTAATCAGCTGATTGCGGTCTACCTCATCGTAAATGCTAAAATTCTGCCGCCATCCCAGCCGGTCAATATATTCCCGCAGGATTTTCACCCCCAGCGCGTGAAACGTACTAATCGTTAAATTCTGTAACTTCTTACCCGTCAGCTCCTTAATCCGCTGCTCCATCTCCCGCGCCGCCTTGTTCGTAAAGGTCAGCGCCAAAATCTGCGACTGAGGAATCCCGCTTTCCAGCATGTGCGCAATCCTAAACGTAATCACGCGCGTCTTCCCCGAACCGGCTCCGGCAATAATCAGCACCGGCCCGTTAATCGTATTGACCGCCTTCGCCTGCTCAGGATTTAAGTTTTCCGTATTCATAAGAGTGGAGAGTATAGCATAAAACGTGGGGAAAAGATATGGAAGAGTTAGGTCTTTTTATTCGTTTAGGCGGTTATTTGGTGGGGGAAGTCTCCCCCTGCGCTCCAAAAAAACGGCGGACTTCTGAACTATTACCGGTTGCGTTTTCGGTTCCCTCAACCGCAACTGTTTTCTCGTACGTGTCCGCCATTTGTTTTTCCGCTACCCCCTCAGTACCGCCATAGATGGCGGTGGTATTAAGCAGTAGTGAGTTTTTCTAATGAAAAACTCACAGCCAAAGACTATACACGGAAGTATAGTCTTTGGCGAGGATACCCCGCAACGCCCCGTCTTTATTCGTGCAGAGGGGTAATGCTCACAAGCCGCGTCGAAGTTGTTGATTTATAAAGATATCTGTAAAATCACATCCACCGCTGTACTAATGTTTATTGCTGGATAAAGGAAAGCCGGAATGTTGAAAGATGCTTATACGGGCGAAGATGTTCATGCAAACAGCACAAGCGATCTTGATCATGTTATGACCGCAAAAGAAATACATGATGATAGAGGCAGAAGTCTTGCCGGTTTAAAAGGCACTGACTTGGCAAATAGTGATGAAAATCTTCAAGCGACAAATAGGCACACGAACCGGACAAAGAAGGCCGATGATATGGGAGATATTTATGTATTTATGCCTCGAAAACAGATGGAATATTTGCCGAAGAAGAAAAACAATACATACAACAATACTGTGTTAAAAAATTTGATGAATGTATATGGAGAAGTCACCCGTTTATTGTTTGAAAGTGTCAGCGTGAAATAATCCGGCACGCATCAAGTTTCCCTCCGCAGGCAGGACAGCGTAACATTGCGTTCTTTAATTGCTTGAAAAGATGTCGCTGTTCAGTAGGTTGCGTAAACGGATTTGCTTCAAAATCGTTCTCTTGCAGTGTGCCATTTACAGCCGTAAATTGTTTTCCGCATTTGCTGCACTGGAACTGTTGCTTTTGCACGAATGGATTGGGAGGGATACAAGCGTTATCTATCATCATGTTATACTCGCTGGTTTTACGTCAAGGTTTTCGAGAGATTGTTGTAATCTTTCTATTTTATCTTTTAAGGCAATTGCCATTGGTTTTGTCGACTCAATTTCCTGAATAATAGCATCGGTTGTCAATTCTGCCGCACCGTCTAAAAAGGCTTTTTCTATTGCATTTAAAATAACACCTTCAATATCTGCACCGGTGTATTGTTCAGTTTTATTAGCTAACTTTTGCAGATTAATACCATTATGCAGTTTATTCCGTTTCTGAAGATGGAGTTTGATAATTTGTTCCCGTTCTATTTTATTGGGAAAATCTACAAAGAAAATCTCATCGAACCGTCCTTTCCGTAGAAATTCAGGAGGTAATGTAGAAATATCATTTGACGTTGCAACAACAAATACTGAAGAATCTTTTTCTTGAAGCCATGTTAAAAAATAACCGAATAAGCGTGTCGTTACTTCATGACCACGTTCACTACCGACACCGGAAAAAGCTTTTTCAATTTCATCAATCCATAAGACAGTCGGGCTAATAGCTTCTGCAATACTCAACGCACGACGCATATTTTCTTCACTTTCTCCGATATATTTTCCGAGTAGTTTTCCAACATCAAGCTGTAAAAGCGGAATATTAAAAAGATTTGCAGTTGCCTTTGCGGTCAAACTTTTACCACATCCGGGCATTCCAACAATGAGAACTCCCTTCGGAATTGCTACGCCGTATTGAATTGCTTGCTCCAGTTTTTTAAAAATTTCAGCTTTTTTCTTTACCCATTCTTTTAAATTTTCAAGTCCGCCGACAGCCTCCATATCATCTTGATAATGCATAATTTTTAACATCCCTGTTTTTTTAATGATATGCTCTTTTTCGCCACGAATAAATTCAATATCACTTTCTTCAAGAGCTCCGGATTGTTGATATGCAAGTGTCAATATTTGCCGTATTTCAAACTCACTAAACCCCTTAAGATGAGAAGCAAGCGTTAGCATTACTTGTTCTCTAATCTTAATCCCAACATCATTTGCAAAGTTTTTAATAATAGAGATACAGATATCTTTATCCGGTAGCGGAATTTCATACATTGTAATGAGTTTTTCCAATTCAACAGGAATGACTACTTTTGTTGAAACGATAAAGACAGTGGTACAATATTGAGCATCATTCATTACACGTAGTGCAATTGATTTCAAAAGTGCAATAATTTTCGAATTTTCAAGTTGGTGATGAAAGTCTTTTAGTACAATAAAATTCTGCTCATCGGTATTCTCAAGTAAGAGGCTTAAAAAATTTTCTGCTGTCCATTGTCCACTCATAGGAAGTTTTGTTTTTGTATTAACGTAGCCAGTTCCTTCGTTAAACTCGTATATTTTTGCGCATATATCTTTATTGATATTTTCCAACATCATATCAAAAGCATGAAAATCACAAGTATTAATATAGAGGATTGGAATATTGGCATCAATATATGAACTTAACGTAAGATTGTTTTTTTTATGCATATTATACCTCCATGTAAATGATTTTTATATCTTGGAATTCATCATCATCGTATAATTCATCGTCATATTTCTCATTTGCTAGTATCTGTACTAAGACTTCATCCGAAACATTGTTTGCATCTCTTTTCGGAAGATGCTCTCTTTCTATAATTTGATCTAGTCGTGTATCAAAGTCTAATTTTTCTTTTTGTGTATAGAGTGGTTTGTAAAAAAAACCTTTAAAAAATAAGAATTGTCCATTTATATCCTGAGGACATAAAATTTTCTCATCTTGTTTACCTTTTATATTTATATTTGATACACTCAGAATCATGATTTCTTTATCAAGATAACTGTCAATCCATTCATCTTCATCAATATAATCTTCATATATTTTGAAGTACTTTAAAATATCAGAATCACAATTTTCAGGTATTTTTTGAAATTGTACAGCAACCTTATTCGATACTTCACTATCCCTCTGTAAAAGATATGTGCGTGTTATTTTATTCATCAACAAACCATATACAATAAGCGGATAAACATCTTTAACTTCAAGAAAAAAACTTTTATAATTTATTGAAAAATAATTTATATAGTTTTCTACCATCTCTGTAATAGCTGTTTTTATATACTCAAGATCGTTCGCATGTTGTATTATAGTTTTTTTTAAGCTTTCATACGATTGTTGTTCAAAAGAAATATTAAATATTGTATACAACGATTCGACTAATGTTTTATTGTCGATATATATCAATTGCCTAACTTTTTCTGCATAGTCATCATACTGATAGACTTGAAGCCATTGTAATAATCGACCATTATTATAGTATTCTATCACAGTATTAGTACAAAAATTCTCTTGAAGCTTTTCTATACTGCGTATCTCAATGCCGTTTATGAAAAGCGGAAATTTAAGATTAGTTTTACTTCGCATATTATATCTCCATGTAAATGATTTTTGCATTAGCACTCTGTGAAGTATATGCTACCCCATTAAAGATACGAAATGAACCGTTTATATGGTCAGTGTTATATACTTGATGTCGTAGTGCACATACTTCACTGATAGAACAGCCTTCTATATAAAGAATCATCACTTTTTTAGTTGATACTGTCATCGATTTACCATTCGTGGAGTTACCATGAAAAATCTTACAATATCGCCATCGTATTGGTAGTTGGAACATGGACAATATTGGTTTGAATAGCAAAGGCAAATCTGAATATTTATCTTCGATATCCGGCATAAATTTCATAGCACTTGGAACATCACAATAATTTTTCTTAATTACAGTTGAAATAGTTTTATTTTTGTACAGCAGATATTCTCTTGTTTTTTGATGCATTAACAGACGGTATACAATGAGCGGATATGTATTATTAATTTCATGAAAAAAGTTTTTATAATCCTCAGCAAATTGCTCTATATATTTTTCTTCTATTAAAGTTACTGATTTTTTAAGTCTTTCCATATTATTTGAATTAGTCTTCATGGTTTCTTTTAGCGCAGTGTATTCTTTCTGTGCAGTATATTTTTTTACCATATCGGAAGAAAAACCGAATATGCTAGATATATCTTTTGCTTTTTGCTCTAAATGAGCGCTATTATCCATCTGCTGCAGTTTTTTTGCATAATCATCATATTTTCGAACCTCAAGCCAGCGGAGCAATCGACCGTCTTCATATAATTTCAATACATCGTCAATATTAAAATTAGTTTTTAGGTCTTTAATAGTGCGACAACTTTTTCCATTGACAATTAAATTGAATTTAATTTCTTTTACCATCACTATTTCTCTTCTATATCAATTGGTACTAAGCAAAAAAACGATGCCAACCGGCTTTAAAATTCTCCCAGCCATCTCTGATAAAGTGTCCAGTTTTTTTAAGTCCTTCACCGATATATTCAATACCTTTTCCTGCAATATTACCTATAGTTTCTCCGGCCTTAGCTATTACTGCTTTAGTTACTTGTTTTGCTAAACCGGCAGCTGTTTCTCCAAACACTTTTCTCACTTTATTTTTAATATACTCACCAGCCTTTTCTCCTAATTCTTCTGAAACTCTTTTGCATTCCTGTTTGACAAGCACTACTGTACTACTTACTATTCGGTCAATCAAATAATCAACCGCATCAAACAGGCTCATTTCTTTTTTACCGACTTTATATGCGGTTTTTATTTTTGTAAGATTCATATCAACGATTGATGCTATCTCATCATCACTGATGCTTTGCATTGGTAGAGGCAGCTGCTTTTTTTCACGGGCTATAGCTACTGCAATACTAATTGCTTTTTTTGTCGATGAATCTATCGGTGAATCAAGAGGCGATTCAAAGTATTGCTTTAAAAGCGGATATTCTTTAGTTTTTTTGCTTATTAAAGTTTTATCTTGCCTACATTTAAATGGAGAAAGAAAAAGATTGTCCATCACTGCCTCTGTCAGCGTCTTTACATATTGCTTAGCATTAAGATCTTCATATAATCCGAGTGATTTATGATCTGCATAAGATATATGAGGTATTTGTTCTCCATCGTGTTTAGAAATAGCAGATAAAAGCGCAGTATTTGAATCTGCAAAACCGTCAAGTACATAGGGTGTAACGGAAATCATCCCTTCATGTGCAAAAGAACTATCTATTTCGTTTAATTTTCTGTGGAGCCATTCATTTGTAGTTCTACCTTGTACCTTAAAGGCTTTTAAATCTTGATAGGTTGCATCCGTTTCATTAATCGTATCGAATATGGTATTGACTATGCGATTTGCTGTTTCTCTATTTATACCTGTTTCTTCTACAACAATACCGGTTAAGCGTTCTAAGGTATTTAATCCGGTAAGCGTTTCAGGTGTAATCGTTCTTTCGATATAAGGAGTTAAGTTTTCACAATATTCCAATGCGTCCATAAAAATATCCCTTCTGATTTTCTATTTTGTTTTATAGCTATATTATACCGAATCCTGCTGAATTATTCGATATATATTTATGTATTACTATAATTCCTACGAAAGTACAATCCGATCTTTTCTGTATAATATATAAAGATTGTACTATAGCTTATATGTAAATACAAGTTGAAAAATATGCTTTGTCAAAATATTGTACGGACGCTGGCCATCTGTTTCTTGTGGCAATTTCAGTATAAACCTCCATTACTCTCGATTTGCAGCAAAGTCTTCTGCTACTGCCCAACCTATGGTTTCCGTTACACCTGCAGCAGTACTTGCATTGATGATATTTCCTGCAATGGGTATCCATCCGAAAAGAAATTGTGAAACACCTCTTCCAACCATTGTTGCGGTTGCCGTCGCAAGTGTTGCACGAGCTGCAGATTGAGTTAATTTTTTTCCAAATACTGCACCAAGCGATATAATCATGCCAACCTGAATAGGGATGATAGCGGCATTATCCGAACCAGGTAATTGTGCTAACCCTGCGCCGATAGCGGCTGCAGCGGCCGATGCGCTATGAATAATTGCATGGCACTTTCCTCTTTCTTCGTCTGTCATAGTATACTCCTTCGTTTTACAAAGTATTTTTCTTTGCTCTTATATTATCTTTACCCTTACATACATAAAGGCTTTTATCTACTGTAATACATGATTACCAGTCGGCGACTGCTAGCACCGACATCCGTAACTTGTCGTAAGATGCTGTTCTATCACCGTCGAAAATATCTTCTACAATGTAGTCTTGTGTTTCATAACTACGATAGAGAAAATAGCTGCGATATTTTTTTCTATAAAATGGCGTTCGCAGTCATTGCATCGATACATAACCGGATAACCGTTTTTGGGTGCTATAACATTACGGATCATCTTTATTTCCTCCATCAGTTATGATAATGGTCGCACAAATCTTACAGTTGACATGGTGTAAACTTTCACCGTAGTCTTCCTCTTGGTTTCTTTTAGTTTTGATAAAGCGATCGCATCCTTTCTATCTCCTCCCTCACCGCGTGAGCAAGTTCCGGCGGCTCCAATACCCGTACCGATGCACCCTGCCCAAGCACAAATCGTTTTATCTCTTCAAACTGCGTTGTCTTAAAGCTCACCTCAACGGACTTATCGTCATGTACCCGCACCGTCTGCTCTTCGTTCCAGATATGCTCCTCGGCAAACACTCCGACCGAAGAAGAAAAAAGCAACCGTACCGTAAACGGTTCCCGCCGGTTGAGCCACACCCCGACGTTTTTATCAATGTATTGCTCCACCGTAAAACCGACAGGCAGTTCAAACGGCCTATCTTTCAGTACCTCAATCCCGCTCATCCTACTGAACGAAAAAATCCGCTCTTCGTTTTTATCGACACACCGTCCAATCACATACCACGCCCCGCGTTGACATACGATATGATACGGCTCGCACATTCGCGTTGCCGGTTCCGTTTGGGTTAAACTGCGATACCAAAATCGGATTGTCCGCCGTGTTTTTACACCGGTAAATACCGCCTCAAAAGTCTCCGGACGAATTGCAGGGGATGGTTCCGGGATAAACGTAACAGTATCATCCAGCCATAGCGTATTCACCGAAACTGCATCGTCAGGCAGAAGCTCCGTCAATTTTGCAAACACTGCTTTCAGCCGTCCTTCAATCGGCGTGTTACGGTATTGCCGTAATGCTTTCTCAAATACTGCCGCCGAAAAAAGCTCTTCATCCGTCAAAAACAAACTCTTTAAAAAGAATGTTTCCTGCGTGTATACATATCCGCATTTGCTATGATCATATTCAATCGGCGCTTCATACCGATCACGCAAAAATTCAATATCCCGTTCTACAGTTCTCTTACTGACCTCAAATTCTTTTGCAAGGGAGCGTACTGTCGGAAAACGCTTTGCACGAATCATCTCGTCAATTTTCAACAGCCGCCAAAACTGCACTTTACCTTCTTTTTCGTTCATTTCTATGCCTACAAATCCTTTGTATGGTGCACGTACAGTGTAGCATCCCGACACCGACAAATAGTGTCGGCGGTGAAAGTTTTTTGAGATTTTTATGCTTGTATAGAATAGGTGGTGTTATATTCAGAAAATCTGAATCGAGAACAGAAGATACTATATAAAATGAAGATTGAACTGTCGGCGGCATATTACTGCCTACCGCTACAAAAGATAGAATTAGTGCTGAATGCTGAATGCTGAATGCTGAATGCTGAATGCTGAATGCTGAATGCTGAATGCTGAATGCTGAACCGATAAATTATTATTTATATCACGCTGCTTGTACAAACCGCCCTTATGCGGCACAGCGTTTATTTTATATAACATAATGTAATTATACTTCGGCTTTTACCAAAACGCAAGAAATAATTTTTATTGTTTTGGACAAAGAAGAGAGATGGTATCCCCCTTGCCTAAACGAAACCGGTTAGGCAAAATAGATTAAGCCAAATTTACATCAAAGGAGATACCATCGAAATGGATTATTACGCATCTTATAAAAACAGTAAAGACCCCTCGTTGTTAAGAAAAGAGTTGGTCAGCTACGCGCTAAAGTACGGCAACAAAAAAGCTGCACAGCACTTTCAAACAACCATAAAAACAGTCAGAAAATGGAGAAAACGCTGGCAAGAACAAAAAGGAGTAGGACTCAAAGACCGGTCTAAAAAACCTGAAAAAAGCCCTCGCATGATGAAAAAGTATTGGCAATTCAAAATAAAAGCTCTAGCAGAAAAGGCAACCGCAGATAATAAACGTATTAACGGAGTAATGATTAAACGTGAGTATGGCATTCCTTACTCCCTCAAGACGGTTGTCAAATATTTAAAACAATACTACAAACTCCCGAGCAAAAAAACTCATCGAGAAAAAAAGCGCAATATGCGGGAAGTTAAAGATAAATATCGTGCATTTGAAAAAATACAGGTAGATATCAAATATTTGGATGATATTCCTGAATTTTATCACGATTTTATGCAGTTCCACTTACCAAAATACCAAATAACCGCTCGTTGTATCAAAACAGGGGCTTTATTTATCGGCTACACACAGCAACACAGCAGTACCAGTACCGCCATTTTCATCTATCGGCTGTTCACTCATCTCAAGCACTATGGCATCAAGCCAGCTGAAATAACAATCCAAACCGACAATGGTACTGAGTTTACTGCTCCATGGAATAGTCTCAAAAAAACACTTTTTACCAAAGTTATTGAAGTTTCTTTTACTTCTACGCATAAAACCATTCCCGTCGGGGCTAAGACCTATCAAAGCGATGTGGAAAGTTCTCATCGGCTTATCGAAGATGAATTTTACGCCTGCCGGTATTTTTCCAGTGCTCAAGACTTTTTGAAACAAGCGCATCAGTACCAGAACCACTTTAACTTTACTCGGTTTAATACCTATAAAAACGGCTCGCCCGTACAGCTTTTACAACAGGCTGCACCTCTTATTAACCGCGATGTTTTGAACTTTAAACCCGTTCTGGTTGACACGTTCTTTCATCTGTATAAAAATGAATTTAGATTGCTTGCCTCTTAGGGCGGGGATACCATCTCTCTTCAAATCCCATAATTTTTATTGTTTTTAAAATTTCACTTTTCCAATATCTTCGCGTTAAAAAAATATCAGCTTGTTTATTGCAGCGGTGCTCCCTCTTTCCACGATTCAAAAATATACTCACGGGATTGATAAAAAAAATCAGTATTATAATTTGAAATTGCCCCGTCAATCCATGACGAATAAACAGAAACCAATGTGTCAACAATAAAATCAATAGATTCGTTCTCTGCATAAATATCTTCAATAAGGCGTTCGTATACTGCGCCGATTGTCCAATAATCCGGAACTTCATAACGGCACCGTAAAACATTATCAAAGTCTCCGGATGTTATACTATAAATGGATACAACTTCATCGGCAATTTTTTCAATCGGTTCGCAATGAAGTGCCTCTGCATCTTTATAAAGTCTTTTTATATTGTTTTTCCCAAGTTGATGTACAAGATTTGAGCGTTCAATTTTGCAGAGGCGGCCGATATATTCCAACAGACTACACACATAAAATAACGAACTATTATTTTTCATCATATACCTCGTAAGCCGTCTTGAAAGTTAATGTCTCCAATGCTCGCACTGTATGAAAACTTATCTGATGGGTCGGTTTCTTGAACTTTGCAAGTTCCCAAAATGCAGATCGGGAGATTTTACCATCAATGAAATCCTGAACATAATTGAAGATAGTATCGTTCGCCATAGGGCCTTCCACTACGTCATAATCATGAGATTTTCCTCTCCGGCAGTCAATGATAAAATCAAGCCATTCTTCTGTCATCTCCGGAAAGTTCAACATTTTGAGAGAGAAATTCTGAACATATTCATATTCGTTTACTATTCCTTTTCCGGAGAATCTCACTGCCCATCTTTTAGCCTGCTCGCTTATAAGCGTACAATAAAAACCAAAGTAAAAGTCTTTACTATACCGGAGAATGCGGATTTCCGGGCTTTTTACAACTTCCCTGCTTCCGTGATAAAGTATCATACAATAGGTTTCCTTTCTAAATATTATAATTGAGATTTGTCTTTCTGAAAACATACTGCATTATCTGTAACCTGAACAACGGTTTGCTTGAACCGGGTGCGGCTTTTCGCCTACGCTCTGTGCCGGAGGTGGTGATTACATAAAAAAACCGCTCCAGGAGTATGCAAGATGGAGCGGTTTAAAAATAGAGTATAAATCATTCACACTTATCAATACTTTTTACGAACGCCTTTGACTTATAACGACCTCCTTACAAGGAACTTCTTGTATGATGATATGTTAGCAAAAGATTACATTTATGTCAAGCAGATATAACAAAAAAGTAAAATAATTTCAGTTTTCCAAAAACGATTTCAATTCGCTAGCCCTATCGATAAGATTATGCTATAACACATACATGGATAGCAGGGTAAACGCATCAGAGATTTCTTGAATATCCCCGCAGAATAATGGAGACTGTGCAACCTGTCCTTTTGAAAATAAACGGCGTATTTACTGCGTCGTACGCCGAAAATAAATGCTCAACGTATCATAGATACGCCTGCGCTTTGTTTTCGGCTATCTCCTTGTATCTACACCGGCTATTTTCAAAAGGCTAACGGAAACTCACTCCAAAACACATTATTTTGCGATTTTTATCTATTTATCTGATGCATTTACCCTACCCTGAAAAAATACGCAAAATTTTGTTCAAAATTTTGTGTAGAAATGAAAGCAAACGCTTAAAATTTTATAATGCGTTTGCTCAATATACATGGAGGTAGGTATGGCAGATGAATTCAGCTATGAAATTACACAAAAACATGGAATTCTTTCTACTTCAAAAAGCGGATGGACGATGGAATTAAACTCGGTAGCATGGAACGGGCGCAATCCCAAGTATGACCTCCGTAGTTGGTCTCCCGATCACGAAAAAATGGGCAAAGGGGTTACACTCACTACGGAAGAACTGACTGCGCTCAAAGCGTTATTGAACGGTATGCAACTGTAACATCTTCTTTATAAGAGAACCTCAAAACCAACCTGAGCTTTAAGAGGTTCTCACGACTAAACAATCTCTAAAGGCATCTATTCTAAGGTAGAAAAGCGTATTAAAGCCGTTTTTGCATCGTCGCCGGTTTTTTCAATCATTGATGAAAAGTCAACCAGTGAAGTATAGATAGCGTCCGTTTGCAAATGGATTTTTTCAAAAGATTGGTCAAGTTCATCACTGGTGGCTCCAATGCCGGTAATGACGGTTACTACTTGTTTTATGGTTCCGCCGATATCGTGAGAGCTTTCCAATGCGGCAGCCGCAAGCCGGCTCAGTTCTTCCGCAACAACGGCAAAGCCTTTACCGGCATCACCGGCATGCGCAGCTTCAATCGCTGCATTCATACTGAGCATCTTTGTTTGTTCTGCAATACTTTCGATAATTTCAGACATTTCTTGAATTTTTGAAACGTTTTGGATGATAAACTGCAGATGCTCATGGGTTGTTTTGAACAGCTGATGGCCGGTTTTAAATGTTTCCACCAATTTTTTTGCCGTTTCGGAATCGGTACGATGGTTTTCAGCAGTTTGCTGTACCGAAGAAAGAACTTCTTTCATCTGAGCTGCCGAGTGATGATATCCGTCGCGCTCTTTCTCTGCTGTCACTTGCATTGTTTTATATGTTGCTTGCAGATCGGTATGTTTCTTTTCCAGTGAATCATAGCTGCGTTGAAGCTCGGTAAGATTTTGTTCCAGCTGAGTATTACGCTCAAGAAGAGCCGCTTGTTTTTCAGCAAAAACAGTATTCTTTATATCGGACTGCGTACTGCCAGTAAAGTGACTTCCCATATCAGTGCGGTTTCTCGCTCCCCACGATGTCATCGCCCCCTCGGATTCTGCAGATACTCCTGCTTCATGGTTACCGAACGTGAAACGTGCCGGTTGTGCTGACTGTTCCGATTGAGGCGACTGGAAAGAGGATACATCGGAAGCAAGTTGTAGCTGCGATGCGGTATCAGACGATTCGTAGTTTTTCAAAGAACCGTCCGTATTCGTCAATTTCACATCTGTTTTATGAACATATAAGCCGTTCCTATCCGCCTTGTTTTGTATCCCACTCGAACCGTTCGGCAATCTTTGCGCAGAAATATCGGTTTTTGGCCCCGCTTTCAGCACAATTCGTTTTTTTGCATTACGGGCAAGTAAGATGGTATAGATGGTTTGTACCAGTGCCCATGTAACAAAAAGACCTAATAACCATGTTACCGAAATCAATATCCCCGAAAGAATTGCTGCTTGTTTCCGATACCGAACGGCTGCGCTCTCTAATGCACTGGATACTGCGTCAAAATCATTAACATGAGTGCCGATCAATTTTTCAATTGTTTCCACTTTTTTTTCATCAAACGGTTTCGGTTTTGCCGCACCCAGCTGATTATAATCATTAATCAGCGTAGTAAATTCCGCATTTATTGAACGGGCAGAAGTAAAATACCCAGAAAGGCGGCTCCGTAATGCGGTATCTTTTTCCATATATTTTTCTGCGGCATATTCTACGGCAACTAACGTCGGTTCGTATTTACTTAAAGCGCCAATGACAGAAGAAGGGATATGCACACCGGCAGCACCGTAACGATATATAGTCCCTCGTACATAGAGCATATTACGTTCGTAACCAGCAAGTTGTACAATCTGATGCTCAAGCGTATCAGCCGGTTTTGAAATTTGCATAAAAATTCCGGCTGCAATAAGCAATAGCAACACCAGTATGCCCGATAATATTCCGATTTTCAGTTTTATGTTCATAACAGTAAGCCTCAGTATAAGTATCGGACAATAATCCTTTATTGATTAAGAACCATCTGATACGTTTACCTTCCTTGCTGTGTAAAATTTCATAGGTATAAGGTGAGCGTCTACAATGACGCCGCTCACCTTAACCGTCAAGTTTTCTTTCGAAAACTTGCGTATTGATGTGTGCGCTTTTCGCGCACGAATGCAACAGTTTCCAAAATTCATATTTTGTTCAACTGTTACATTTTAAGGAAATAAAATTTTGCACAATTTCTTTGCGAAGAAGGGCAAACGCATCAGACAAATAAATAAGAATCGCAGAAGAATAGAGGTTCAACTCTGGTCGAATAGTCTCAATTTTTCCGCGGGTAACACGAACATTGTACGTCCTTGTACACTGTTCGTGTCAAGTTTTTCTAACGAAAAACTTGTTGCTGATTAGCACCGCCGCCGTCCGTGGCGGATATGAAAAACTGACCTGATGCGTTTGCCCTATGTCCTTTGACCAAAGCCTTTTTTTATGCTATAATAGCAATATATGACTGAATGTTCATTTACAGTGAAAGAACGGGTTGTCTATCCCGGTCAGGGTGTCGGAGAAATCATCGAAATAAGCGAAAAAAAATTCAAAGATGAAATGCTGACGTATTACGTCATTTACTTTGATGAATCCGACATGACTGTTCTTGTGCCAGCCCTCAAGGCGACTGAGTTAGGTATTAGAACGATTGTTTCTGCCGATGAAGCGCAGGCTGCACTGGCATTTTTATCCGAAAAGTTTGACCCTATCCCAAGTGATTGGAAGATGCGGTATCAAATGAACCTCGATTTATTTAAAACGGGAAGTATTTTAGACAATGCTTCTATAGTCCGCTCGCTCTACCACCGCAGTAAAATAAAAGAACTTCCTATCCAAGAGCGTAAATTATACGATTCTGCATATCGCATTTTTTACGATGAACTTTCTTATGCACTGCAAAAACCGAAGTCGGAAATTGAAGCGATGATTCATTCATATCTGGAGGTTTTAAGTAAAAACGCTCCTGTCGAAAAACAAAATCAAGTTGACAATGATATATTTGACAACGGTATGAATGATATGGACGACGAAGACGATTTCGATGACGACGAATAATGCTGTTCTGATTACAGCTGCCGGAAGTTCCCAACGCTTTGGAGAAAAAAAAGAATTTCTTCCCTTACATCCCGATACGCATACATCGGTACTGTCCGCCTGTCTTTATGCTTTTACATCGACAGGATGCTTTAGCCGTTATGTCGTAACCATACCGCAAGGGCAAGTAGAAGCAGCGTATTCGCTGTTAACTGCCGATACACGGCTCTCCTCTTTTTTCGATACACATCAAGGTAGTCTCGATATCGTTGAAGGGGGAACAAGCCGGCAGGAGTCGGTGTACAAGGGGCTGTTAACGCTTGCGGATAAAAACATAACCTGTATACTGGTACACGATGGAGCGCGGCCGTGGGTTTCCGGTGAAGTGATTACTTCGGTATTAACGGCAACCGAGCAATACGGAGCAGCAGTCCCTGCCATATCCGTAACGGATACACAAAAAGAAGTGGACGAAACGGGAAAGATTATCCGGCACCTTAGAAGAGACCGGCTCGCCGCCGTACAAACGCCGCAAGGGTTCCGCTTTGAACCGTTGCTTTATGCCCACCGCCAAGCCTACAATGACGGCAAAACCTACACCGACGACAGCGAAATCTACGCACGATACTGCGGAACTGTTTACATCTGCCCCGGATCACGGGAAAACAAGAAAATCACTTATCGCGAAGACCTTTAAGGAAGACACTATGATACGAATTGGCTTAGGTTATGATCTCCACACCCTTGTTGAAGGCAGACCGTTAATCTTAGGCGGGATTCATATTCCTTTTGAAAAAGGGGAAGCGGGGCATTCAGACGGGGATGTACTACTCCATGCGCTTGCGGATTCCTTACTCGGAGCTGCTTGTCTTGGCGACATCGGCGAGCTTTTCCCGCCGAATGATCCGCAGTGGAAGAATGCCGACTCCCGGATGCTCCTAAAAACGGTGTGGGAACGGATCCTGACAGCAGGCTGGCAGCTTGAAAACGCCGATTGCGTTATTGCGATTCAAAAGCCGAAAATTCTGCCGTACCGCGAGGCAATCCGCCGGTCTATTGCGGAAATTCTATCGGTAGAAATCGATCAAATTTTTGTCAAAGCAAAAACCGGCGAAGGGGTCGGCATTATCGGCAGCGGTACGGCCGCCGCCGTGTGGTGCACCTGTCTTCTCTCTCGCTAGCTCCCTACTCTCATACCAGCTCTAAAAGCTAACGGTATTTTTAAAGCTGCTCACCGGTAGAATGAGGGAGAAAACAAATGCAGTATTTAAGCGGCGCGGCGTCAGCCTATTTTTCGGCAAGCTCTAGGATGAGCTGCACTTCTCCTTGCGATAGATTGAGGGCATTGGCAATAGCGTCCTGCGTCCATCCGCTTCTAAAGAGCTTTAACACATTCTCACGGGTACCGACTGTCGTTGCACCCTCCGTTTTGTTCACCGGTTTTTCGGTCTTAACCAAATCCGCCAACAGTTTCAACTGATTTTCGGAATTCTTCGATATATCTTGTAAGCGCGTTTCAGTACCGGCAAGCCATTCACGGGCATTGTGCAGTTTTTCAATGCGCCCCTCAAGCTCTCCAAGCAATTCATCGATGGTATCAAGCTGCTCCCGCGCCTTCTCCGCTTTTTCCTGATTGGAAATAAGATACTCCATCTTTTCTTGAATATCCTGCAGTTCGGGCGGAATGGTGTAGAGCTTACTCTGTACCGACTTAATATCTTTTTCAACCGTCTTTAAATCTTCAAAGGCAGCATCGATGCTCTGTACCGTTTGGTCGAGCACGGTACCTTTTTTCTCCAAGCGGTCATAGCGGGTATTTACATCGGCAATGCTTTCTTCAATACGCCGAATCTGTACCTGATAGCGCTGTAATTCATCATCAGCCGAAGCAAGCTCAACAAGCTTTTTATCCATCGACTCGGACAGCACACTCAGTTTTGCAAAATCGTTTTCCAAAATTTCAATATTTTTACGCTCACCCATAAATCGCGCGATTTTCTGTGTTGCTTCCTCTTCAAGATGAGTTACCTTTTCGTATTTCAGATTCAGATCATCCATTGTATTGCGGTAAATTTCAAAGCGGGTAACCTCCGCCTTCAATTTTTCGATGTTTTGTTCCAAATCAGCCTTCAATTCGTCTGCACGATCAAATACACGCGTCTGTGTAATAAAGGCGTTTTGCCGCTTATCGATTTCTTCTACGGTTTCGGTCAGCTGCTCGGAATCGCGCCGTATCTTTTCGAATAAATCATGCTGCGTTTCTTCCACTTCACTGCGCAGGCCGTGTACCAGCTCCCGTATGTTGTCAAGCGAATGATTTGCTTCCCCCGTCGCGTTGTTAATCCGTTTATCCAGCTCGTTGGTAGCCTGTTCCGCATCGCGCGTAAAGGTTTCGGTAACGCTGCGCACCTGTGCAGAAAATTCTTCTTCGGCACTCTGCACCTTTGCATTCAGATCATTGATTCTCTGCTGCATCAGCTTAAGCGCCTCGTCGCTTTTCACGCTGAAATCTTTATAGTACGAGGTGTATTTTGAACCGATGCCTTCGATAGCTCGTTCCGTCGATGCAGTAAAATTAGCAACCTTTTCGTCTACCGTAGTCCGCATCTCTGCCAGTTGTTGATCGATACGCGCCTTCCATGTTTCAAAATCGGCTTTAGCTGCATCGAGCTGCCCGCCTGATTCTTGTTTAACCGTATCAAGCCAGTTTTTTACCTCTTTTGTAGCATTTTCAACTTCAACACTCTGCTGCCGCATCGATTCTTGCAGTTCAAGCTTGAGACCGGAAAGCTCATTGCGCATATATGTTTGAGCTTTTTCCTTTGTCTGATCCATCATATTTTTAAACTGAGTGTTATAGGCTAAGAGCGCCTCGTCGCTTGCCGTAATACGTTTGGCAATTCCTTCTTCGATTGCAGCAATATCTTCTTTGAATTTTGCAAAGTGCCCCTTGTACTCCTCCGCCGTTTGCGCAAGCCGCGCTTTTAAATCCTGTTTATACGCATCTTCCAAATCCCTACGTGCCGACTCGCTTTCCGATCCCATCAGCGCAAGCCGTTCGGTAACATCATTCCGCAGCTTTTGGATGTCTCCGCTGAGTGCATCGCTGCGGCGGGTTAGCTCGCTTGCAAAATCGGTTTCAAAAGTATGCAGCTTTTCGGAGAGCGCGGCTTGCGATTCTTCACGCAGAACGTTCAGTTGTTCGGTTATCTCCTGCAAGCGACTGGCAAGCGCATTCGCCCGTTCGGAAAAATGTTTTTCGAATCCGTTGTATTTTTCCTGCATGGTATAGGTATGTTTTCCAAAGTCTTGCAAAAGCCGGTCTTTTACCGATTCTTGCGCTTTTTCCATCTCGGCAGAAAGCTTATCGATACCGGCAATGGACTTATCAAATTTTTCGTAATAGTAGGTCGCTTGCTTTTTATATTCGGCAAACTTTGTATCTGCCGATTGGGACAGCGCGGTCAGGCTTTGCGCTGCCTTTGCCGCCGTTTTTTCGAGGCGGGTATTTAATCCCGTTTCAAATTCCGTAAGCCGCGAATCAAGCTGCCGGTTCGTATTCTGCATATCCGCCTCGGTTTTCTCCAAGCCCTTTTCAAGATTGGTGATGCGCTGTGTAAAGGCAATCTCCGCAGCGCTGAACTTTGAATGTAGTGAACTTTCCAACTTATCCGCTTCCTCTTGCCAATCCTGTTTAAACTTTTGAGCAAGCGCTTTATTTTCGGCCATACCGGCGGTAATCTCCGCCTCAAGCGCTGCGGAACGGTCATCAAGCACCGACTTATAATGCTGCATCTGCATTTCCATCTGGTTCTGCAATTTAGCAAAAGATTCATCGCCAAGGTTTTGCGCTTTTTTACTCGCCTCCGTAAACGCCTTTTTATAAAGGTCGTTCAATTGGATTGAGGTTACCTCAAGCAACTCCGCACTTTTTTTCTCTGCGCCGGCAACCCTGTTTTCAAAAGCACTAATAGTATTATTGAAACCCGCAGTAAGCTGTTCTTCAAGCATCTGGAGATGTTCACGATTCTGCTTATAAAAGCTATCCTGCATTTCGGGCATCAGTTTTGAAATATGATTCAATTCGCTCCGTGCATCCGTAATTTTTTTTGCAAGCGAATCGACAAAGTCGGATTCCTGACTAACCCGCGCTAGATTTTTTTCCGCAAGAGCAGCCATATCCATAACGGTCTTAATAGTCTCCTCCGCCCCCGCAACATTTTTTTCTATTGCATCGATGGATGATGAACGGGCAGTCAACACATCGGATTTTTTCATAAAATCGTTATATATGGAATCGAGCCGGTTAACAGCCGCAATGGCTTGCGAAAGTTTTGCGTCAAGCTCGATCGCCGCATCGCGCAAATTCTGCGTCCGTTCCTTAACAAACCCTTCTATTTCATCTTTAACACGGTCGCCGTATTTTTTTGCTTTTTCTATCGAACGGCTGTTTTTATCCATTTGCCGAAAAAAAAGAATCAGCATCAGAGAAAGCATAAGCGTTATCGCGGAGGCCAAAAGTTGCATTGACATTCTAAGTTCCACCCTTACTTAAAATAAATTCTGTTTTAATGAATAGTATGATATCGGATATATCCGAAAATAGACGCTTTCAAAAATATCCTACCTATTATAAAATATTATAACACATAGTTTAAGAATTGACGATAGTTTGAAAAGGAAATATCCGCATACGGCGACTTTTTTTTAAAAAATGAAACAAGCGGGTTTTCGATATAAGCGGTCTTCATACCGACTGAAGAAGCGCCTGCAACATCATAGGCTTTACTATTCCCAACATACAGTATCCGTTCGCACGGCGTGTTCAAGGCTTCGGCAAGTTTAAGAAACGGGATTCGGGAAGGTTTAAGAGCGCCGAGCGATTCGGAGTCCAATGCAACATCGCAGAGCGGAAGAATGCCCCATACGGAGCCTTTCTGTTCGGGCGGAAAATCAGATAGAATACCGATTTTAAATCCCGCCTCTTTTAATCGTATGATCGCTTCTTTTGCAAAAGGATACGGACGGATACGCACAAATTTCTTTTTCCACCCCCTATATATTTCTCTATCTAAAAAATCGCTTACTTCTTGCGGGGAGATATTAAGATGAGTTGCCAACAATTCGTTTTGCACATTAAAAAAATCCGGCAGCACTTTATCCGGATCAGATGAACTATATCCGTGTAAAATATGACGAACTTTTCCAAAAGCTTTCATAAAACGGATATGACGGATAAAAAACGGAACGGCACGCAGCGTCAGCTTCCATGCAGGATAGAGCGTGCCGTCTATATCGAATGCAATAGCTTCAATGCCGGGGATTTTGCTTACAATCATTTTTTTATTATAGCGTACCGATTACCCCCTGTCCATTCATAAAAAAGAACGTATGTGAGCCTCAGTTGTTTTCATTTCAGTCTCTTTTTCGCCCTTTTGCTGCGAACCCTATAGAGGATATATGCTGCCCGAACCGGATATTCGGCGGTCAATCATAAGAGGATTGCCTTTATAACCGACCGAACCTGAACCGCTGATATCGGCTCGTAAAAACGTCGTAACCCATACTTTTGCAGAACCGGAGCCGGAAATAGAAATATCGGCATCTTCGGTTTCCAGACGGGTAGTTTTTATATTGCCGGAACCGGAAATACTGCCCTCTAAATTTTGAGCTTTCCCTGTTGCTCCAAAAGAACCCGAACCGGATATGTTCAGCTTTAATTTTTTTACGGTAATATCGCGTGCAGCAACATCACCGGATCCGGAAACAACTACCGACATCGTACGTCCGGGCATATTGAATGATGAAACGGTACCGGTAAGCGAACCGGAGGCTGTTAATTGTATTAAGACCGGCATGGTAATAATAGCTTTGCAGTTCGAGCACCCGATAACATATCCGTGCTGAAAGCCGATATGCAAGATATTATCAGAAACATCTACATATAAATAGTTGAAGAGATTTTCATCGGCATCAATGGTAACGGAAAAAGTTTCACTCTGTCGTATGTCGACCGTCCAATCGCCACTGATGGAAACGGAATCAAAATTACTTCGGGAAAAGCTTTCCGTTTTCAACGTTCCATTTCCACGGACACGACCATTAACTACGATAAAGCAGCTGCTGGCGGTAAACAGAAGCAATGCGGTAAGGGCAATGCATACAATACTGATTTTTATTTTATTCATAAAAAAATCCTATTATGATAAATTTCTTGTCTGCAGAATACTTTAAGACAAAAACCGTGTTAACGCAACAGGGTAAACGCATCAGACCATTTTTTAACAATCCTGCAGAATAGGAGATAGACTTTCCGTTAGGTATTGACAATCTGTATACCGATAGGTATATAATATACCGATTGGTATACGTTATGAATGATACAACAACAAATGATAACAGCAGAGCTGACATTCTCAACACGGCAATACTTCTTTTTTCTCAAAAAGGATATGAGGGAGTTGGAGTACAGGAAATTTGTGATAACGCCGGTATTACAAAACCGACCCTGTACTATTTTTTCAAAAGCAAGCAGGGGCTCTTGCAGGCAATAGCGGACTCCAAGGGAGCAGAGCTGCTGCAGCGTTTGAGTGATGCGGCAGTGTACGAGCACGATTTTCTTAAAAGCCTGACACGCATTTTGATCGCAGTAATCGATTTTGCACTTGCGCATCCCGCCTTTTTTAATCTGCACAGCGTACTCTTAAATGCACCCGACAATGCGGAAACCGAGGCTGTCTACACGCCGTTAAAACAGCGTTTTTATTCGGTATTTGCAGAATTTTTTATAAAATCCGCAAACGAGTTCGGCAATATGCGCGGGAAAGAGGAGTTGTACTCAATCTTGTTCCACAATAATGTCATTTCGGTAGCACTGCTGTGTGTGCAGAACAAACTGCCTAGAGATGATCAAACGATTTATCGGATTGTGCATAGCTTTGTCTACGGTGTCGCTTAACCTTTTGAAAATATACGGCGCATCTACTGCGTTGTACGCTGAAAATAAATGCTCAACGTATCATAGATACGCCTCCGCTTTATTTTCAGCTATCTCCTTGTAGCTACACCGTCTCTTTGCAAAAGGCTTACGGAAAGTAGGTTTCAGGAGGGGGATGTTATGCTGTTGCGGCAAATGCTCAACGTATCAGAACCGCCATGGACGGCGGTGGATTCATGCAGAAACGAGATTTGCGAAATGCAAATCTCGCAGGTGAAAAATGTATATGGATGTACATTTTTCACCGTGTCTCCACTTTATTTCGGCTAGGCGCCTAGCATCTGTACCGTCTATTTCCAAAAGCGCTGGCAAGGGTGTCTGCTCCACCTATTTTCAAGAGGCTTACGGAAAGGATTTTATATGAGTTATTTATTTTCAGATAAGGTTTTTTATCATATTTATGCGCTGGGGATGGGGAATTGTCCTAAGCGGAATGACTTTGCGTGTCCGGCGGGGGATTTTTTTGAGAAACTGGCGGGGCAGTTGGATGAGATTCGGGCGTTGGGGTGTAATGCGCTGCTGATTGGGCCGGTGTTTGAGTCAACGGCGCATGGGTATGATACGGTGGATTATTATCATGTGGAACGCCGGTTGGGGAATAATGAGCGGTTTAAGGAGTTTTGCCGTCTGTGCCATGAAAAGGGGTTTGCGGTGGTGCTGGATGCGGTGTTTAATCATACGGGGCGGGATTTTTTTGCGTTTAAGGATATTCAGCGGCATGGATACGGCAGCGCCTATAAGGATTGGTATGTCAATCTTGATTTTTCTCGGCGAAGTGCGCAGGGGGATTGCTTTGAGTATGAAGGCTGGGCCGGCTGCAAGGATTTGGTCAAGCTGAATGGCGATAGCGGCGCAGTGCGGGAGCATCTCTTCGGTGCGGTAAAAATGTGGATTGAAGAATTCGGCATAGACGGACTCAGGCTTGATGCGGCGGATGTGTTAAGTAAAAACTTCCTCGATGCGCTGGGGGCTTTTTGCCGAAGTATTAAGCCTGATTTTTGGCTGATGGGTGAGGTGGTGCATGGCGACTATGCCGAATGGACGCGGAACGGCAGGCTTGATTCGGTAACAAATTATCAAATGTATAAAGCGCTCTGGTCGTGTTTGAATGATCAGAATATGTATGAGCTTTCGTATAATTTGGACAGGGAATACAATAGTGAAAGAGGGATGTATAGGAAGACGGCATTGTATAATTTTGTGGACAACCACGACGTAAACCGCGCGGTCAGTACGCTCAACAAGCCGGAGCAGCATATCCATCTTTTGTACGGACTGCTTTTTACCATTCCCGGTATTCCGTCTATTTATTACGGCAGTGAGTACGGCATCAGAGGGGTTCGGAGCCATAATTGCGATTATGAACTGCGTCCGCCGCTCCCGCCGTTCGGTGCACTTCCGGATTTTACCGCTCCCGGTTTTGATGCAGGGTTTATCCGCACCTCGATTACAACATTTGCAAAGATACGCGGACAGCATCCCGCCTTACAGCGCGGTTCGTACCGGCAGGAGTTTATTGCAAACCGGCAATTCGGCTTTTGGCGTGAGTGCAACGAAGAACAACTATTGATTATCGCCAATTCCGATTTTGCTCAAGGCTTTGTTTCGCTCCATTCCATCCCGGCAGGTGAGTATGAAAGCTTGACGGATGGGCGCGTCTATCACTCCGATGCGTTAGCGTTAAAAGGGCTGCAAATACCTCCGTGTTCGATCCTGATATTGCGGAAGAAATAATCAAGGAAGTATACTGAAAAAATTATGATACATATATTGCTCGCAATTATTTACGCAGCGTTTATCAGTCTTGGGCTGCCGGATGCTCTGTTAGGTTCCGCATGGCCGGCGATGTATCGGGAGCTTTCTGTCCCCGTGTCCTATTCCGGTGCTATTTTTATGATTATTGCAGGCGGGACTATTATTTCCAGCCTTCAAAGCGACCGGTTGACAAAGATTTTCGGTGCCGGAAAAGTAACGGCATTCAGTGTTTTGATAACAGCAGCGGCACTCTTCGGTTTTTCGGTCAGTCATTCCTATAGTGCACTGTGCCTGTGGGCGATACCATACGGACTCGGTGCCGGAAGTGTTGATGCATCCCTCAACAATTATGTAGCAGTGCATTATGCCAACAGGCACATGAGCTGGCTGCACTGTATGTGGGGGATAGGTGCCTCAATAGGTCCGTACATTATGGGCGCTGTTCTGACCGGCGGTCAGCCGTGGAATATGGGCTATCGATATATTGCGGTGCTACAGACCTGTTTAACCGCCGTACTACTGGTGAGTCTGCCACTTTGGAATAAGCAACCGAAAACGGATGGCACTACGGATGAGGATGTAAAAGCGCCGCCGCTCCCCCTAAGACAGGTGATTGCCATTCCCGGTGCAAAAGAAATTATGCTTACCTTTTTCTGTTACTGTGCTGTAGAGCAAACCGCAAATTTATGGACAAGCAGCTATCTGGTTTTACACCGAGGGCTTCCGGAAAAAGAGGCTGCAGGACTCGCCAGCCTCTTTTTTATCGGTATTACTGCGGGGAGATTTTTGAGCGGATTTTTAACCTTCAAATTAACCGATACGCAGATGATCCGGCTTGGACAAAGCGGCATCGGCGCAGGTGTTGTGCTGCTGTTCCTTTCGTTCGGAAAAACAACGGTACTGCCCCTGCTCGGTTTAGGGCTTATCGGCTTGGGGTGTGCACCGATTTATCCTTCGATTATCCATGCGACACCTGCACAATTCGGAAAAGATAAGTCTCAAGCGATGATCGGGGTACAGATGGCGTCCGCGTATGCCGGAACTTGTCTGATGCCGCCGATCTTCGGGTTGGTTGCAAATCATATCGGTGTCGCACTGATGCCGCTCTATTTGGCGGTGATTTTAATTGTGATGATCTTTATGCACGAAAAAATGCTCACCAAAACGGCAACTTCTACAGCGTGCAGTTAAAGTCCTTGACCAAGATACCGGGCAAGAGGCATCCGCCTACTGCGCGCTCTTCGTAGGTACTTGTTTCTACAAAGAGCTTCCGTTCTTTGGTGAGCGCAAGGAGATTCGCGCCGAACATATTGTACAGCGATTCATCCCAGCGCATATCCGCAATGGGGGCTGTAACTTTTCCGTTTTCCACCCAGAGGCAGGCAAAACGGGTCATGCCAGTTACGCGAGCGGTTGCCGGATCGCTCCAGTTAAGGTAGTGGAAGTTCGAAATGTAGATGCCGGTTCCCAGTTCTTTGAGGGCATCCGCTTCGGCAAGTGTCCCTGCTCCAATAGCTGCGGAACGGAATCCTTCATCTGAATCGGCGCCGTTTGCCTTCGTACCGTACTGTTTTTCCGAGCGGGAACTCACGATGGTATGAATGAGCTTTCCTTTTTCGATAACAGTTAATTTTTCGGGAGCGGATTCTCCTTCGCTATTAAACGACGGTTCCACACCGATGGAAAAATCCTGCGTCAAATTAAAGGAATCGGCAAAATGCTCTCGCTCTTCTTTTAATGCAAGATAGGCGCTTTCGCCCTGCTGCATACCCCGCTCCCCGAAGCCGTTCCACGAGAAAAACTCTACGACATCCACCAACGCATCTGCAGCGATAAAAACGCGGTATTTGCCCGGCTCGATTTTTTTCGGTTCAAGCGCAAGCACCTGCAAACTCTGCCGCGCATCGGCGATGCGTTTTTCGTATTCTGCCTGCTGCCAGTCGCGCCCTGCGTACAAGCCTTTTACCGCACGTCCGTTTTTCAGCCAAATCGAATAGTCGAGCGTAAAGGTCTTTGTTTGGAACCAGTGCCGTGCGCCGGCCGTATTGGCAGCTCCGCGGCATATCATCCCTTGCGAAAAAAGCCCGGCAAAATCCAAATCCGACACAGGCTCAAGCAGCGTCTTTTCTATTATCTCTTGTGAAAGCAACGCACCGTCATAGATTGTTTCGGAATCATCGCTTGCAGTAGGAATAGACTGATAGGGATCTTCGGGAAGCTGCGCGATAATACTGCGTGCATTCTCCAACGCTGCGGCAAGCGTTTCCTTATCCTGCTCAAGCTGGCCGCTCAACCCTTGTGCAAAGCGATAGGTTTTCTTGTTTTTATAGAGAGTAATCGAAATTGCCGCCTGTTTCACAAAACCGTTTTGCCGCACCTTGGCGTGATTCATCCGCAGGAAGTAAGTGTCCTCCGCATCGTAGCTTAGAGACGCTTGTTCAGTGGGTAACAGCTCATCGAAGAAAAAGTCTGCAAGAGACTCAAAATGCCATTTAAAATCGGAATCCATTTCACACATCATTTCTTGATCACAACTCATTTTCCGCCTCCAAATACTTCAACATCGCTGAATGCGCATACGGGACTTGCGTGCCCTACCCGTATCACCTGATTCGGCTCGCCCTTGCCGCAATTCGGCGTACCGAACACCTCGAAGGTGCTTTCGTCGCCGACTGCGCAGAGGCTGTTCCAAAAGTACCGTGAAATGCCGCGGTAGTTCGGGTCGCGGACAGTTTTTGTCAGTTTGCCGTTTTCGATCAGCTTGGCATACTCGCAGCCGAATTGAAATTTATTGCGGTAATCGTCGATCGACCATGAACGGTTGGAGAACATCAGAATGCCGTTTTCGATTGAGGCGATGATGGAATCGAAGCTGCTCGTTCCCGCTTCGAGATTGAGGTTTGCCATCCGGTCGATGGGCGGACGGTTCCATGAACAGGCGCGCTGATTTGCAACGCCCCGGAGTCCCGACCGCTTTTGACTTTCCAAGCTGCCGAGCGCCCGTATCAAGATGCCGTCTTTAATAAGGTATTCCTTTACCGCAGCGTTACCGATATCGTCCGCTCCGTAGCTTGCCAGCTCCTGCGCGATGGTCGGGTTAAAGGCGACGTTCATCAACGGGGAACCGTAGCGGAAACTGCCGATATCTTCCGGTGTGATAAAACTGCCGCCCGCATAGTTACGCTCGTCGCCGAGGATGCGGTCTATTTCCAGCGCGTGCCCGACGCTTTCATGAATTTGCAGCATCATCTGATCGGGCATCAGCACGAGCGTCCGCTTACCGTTGGGGCACGGCTCGGCAGTCAACAGCTCGACTGCTTCCGTGCCTGCCTTCCGTGCCTTTTCAAGCAGCGCCGCAGGGTTGAACAGTTCCCGTCCGCCCTGATAAGTGAGTGCAGAGCGTCCGTGCGCGCTCCGCTGCTGGATAACATCTCCTTCCCGCGCAACGGCATTCATGCTGATACCGCCGAACCGGACGGTTTGCCGTATGTCGGCGCCGTTGGTAGAAACCATTTCGGTTTCGCAGATACCCGTTTCGCAGGAAGCGGCAGTCTGAATAATCTTTGAAGAAACCTTTGCGGCATCGCAGATACTGCACAAGAGCGCAACCGTTTCGGCGGCGGGAATCCCGCTTAATTTTTCACGCTTTGTCGCATAGCGTACCTGCGCGGCGGGGCGCATCGTTTGATCAAAACGGTGGATACCGTAGGGCTGCGCTGCCTGTGCCGCTGCAAAAGCCTGCTTCGCAGCGCACTTGATACCGCCGCTGCTCAGATCGGCAGTCGCCGCATAGCTAAACGTTCCCTTGTACAGCACCTCCAGCATAACTCCCTCGTCGGAGCCTCCGGCCGCCTCGTCGAATTTACCGTCGATAGCGGAAAACCCTGTCAGATAATTGGTAACCCGCCGTAATCCGATCCACTCGGCCTGCGGAACAGCGTCCTTCGCTTCCGTTAAAAGCCGGTGTATATTCACTTTCATAAAACACTCCTTCGATATTTGTTAAGCAAACACATGGGTAATTGGTTGTATTTGTTTAATAGTTTCTTTTGTTTCTGCTTTCATGCTATCAATTTCATACCTATTTTGAATATTCAGCCAAAATTCAGGACTTGTGCTAAAAACCTGCGCGAAACGTAATGCCGTATCGACTGTAATACCTCTTTTTCCTTTTATGATCCGTCCTATTTGCGTTTGCGAAATCCCTGTCATTTGCGCAAGTCTATACGCCGTTATATGATACGGCTGCATAAACTCTTCATACAGTATATCGCCTACATGTACCGGTTTTAGTATAACATCCATCAATATGCCTCCTAATGATAATCGACAATATCGACGATAACAACTCGTCCGTTGTTCCATTCAAAGCAAATACGCCACTGATTATTTATTCTAATACTGTATTGACCTTTTCTGTCATGTTTTAAAGCTTCTAAACTATTTGACGGCGGAGATTTTAGATCACTTAACGAAATTGCAGCATCTATGAGAATTAATTTTTGCCGTACTCTTTGCTGTATTTCAGGAGGTAATCGCGTTGACGGCTGCATATTCCATATTTTCAGGGCTTCTTTATCTTGCCAATCAACTATCATAGGGAAATACTATCATTAGTGGTTAGCATCTGTCAAGTTGAACCTTTGACAAAACGCTCTTGACTTTTGAGGGGGGGGGGGGTATTATGGAAGATAAGTTTTAATATGTGAACGGACAGCTCTGTTAACCGAGAAGGTTCTAAAAGCTGTCCTAGTATCAAAAGGAGTTTTTTATGAAAAGCAAAAAAACGATTGCTGTACTTATGGTATTCAGCATGGTAAGTGCTATGATGCTTGCCGTTTTTGGTTGTTCCGACCCTGTCGGCCGCGGCAGTGGTGGCGGTATATCATATACCGGTACTTATGCAGGGGTAGGAGAAGAAGATTCAGGGCTCGGAGCTTGGGAGTTCACTATTGATGCTAAAGGCAATTTGACCGGTTGGTTCCAGGTGCTAACCAGCAGACAGTCCAACTGCACCGGTACTATAAAGTCGGATGGAAGCTTTACGGCTTCCGGAAAGACAGCATTGACACAACGGCCTTTTACTGTTGACGGTACCATAGCACAAGATAAAAAAGTGAACGGTACAATGCAAGTATCCGGACTTAATACGGTATCATTTTCCGGAAGTAAAAAATAAGTAACAAGATAGTCCCGAAAGTTTTGCCGCACCGGCGGAAGAACGGATACACTGAGTTTGAACTTTCGGGACTGCTCATATCTAATAAGGACAATGTAAGGGAGTCTGATATGAAAAAGAGAATGGCGGTAATATCTGTATGTTGTATATTTCTATTACTATGTACCTCTTGCACAAGTTTAGGTGTACGGCTGCACGGAGAACAATATTTTGTCGGCAAAACTGAAAATGATTTAATAAAATATTTTGGCGACCATGGTATCGAACTATCCAACAAAACAGAATACGATAAAGTAGTAAGATTCTGTAATCAAATAGATACGATCTATATGGATAAAACAATAGTCAAAACATATAAAGAGGGAATACCTCAACTTATTTTTTCTCTGAATTTTGTTGAATACAATGACGGCTGCCTTTGCTTAAACGGTAGAGGGCACTATTCAGGCGGCACATCTTCTGTTGGGACAGTAATTATGCCAAGGCATAGCAATGACAATCACGTTATAAAAAGCGAACTTAGTCGATTCTGGTCTGAAGTTAAAAGATTGAATGCCGTTCCTACAAATAATCAAGATGCACGTTTTAATAGCACTCCTGTCGGCAATTGGTATTTTGTATATAAAACAAGCAGTGAATACACATATCATGTCGGAAACCCATATGTAAAAGAACCTTCTAGTTCGATTCCTTTCTATCATTATGATATTTGGAGGATAGACGTTTCCTCAAAACAAAAAGAAACTACCTACACAGAGATTGCGTATGTTTTTGATTTGAAGTACCTTACATATTATGATTCAGAAGGAGAACAGATTAGTCTCCAACAAGCACTCGCAAATGAAAAATATTATGAAAATCAAGGATATATCAGAAGATTGAGCACAGAAGGAATGACAGTAGACGCTTATATTAAAGATGAAAAAATTATAAAAATCGAAAAACAATAGGAAAAGTTCTAAAAACCTCAGTTTTTTAGTTATTTACTCAATAAGAAACGGTGTCAAATATACCGGCTTTTTTTGCAATGCTCCCTCTGTGCCGACATCTTTTTGAGACAATACATACAGAGTGCCGATATTTGCCGAGAACTTTTTGCAAATGCACCGATTGATTCGTGCTTACCTGTTCCGGACGACTTTACTTCAAACACCGATATTTTATTGCGGTTTGAAATTAAAAAATCAACTTCGTAGTAATGGGTACTCCCCGCTTTTTCCCATGTGTGATAATACAGTTCACGGCCTATCGTAGTAATCATTTGCGCAACTGCATTTTCATAGAGATATACTAGTATATTACCGGATATTGTGCGTTTCTTCAAGATTTGTTCGGTTGAATTTCAGGGATTCCGCATTATAACGACTGCAATACTCTATCAAGGCAATCTTCTCGTTTGTTGCACAGGTGTTGCTTATGGAGAAGCGCTATTACAATAAGCCGCCCAGATGGTACGGCTTATTGTAATGCCGAGTTTGCCATTTGGCAAACATCGTCTATTGATTGCACTTTTTCATTTCATTGCAAAAGTGCGGCAATTCGCCAATCCTCGCCTTTTAATAAAGGCTGCGGTTGTCGAATTTATAGGAGCATTTTCTTTGCTTTTATGATATCCGAAAAGTCAACCTGTTTGAGTATATTCAAGACAATTTTTCGTAAGACGCTTAAGTTTGCTGCCGCATTGTCTTTTCGCACAAGACAATAATCCTCATCGAGAATTGCATCGAGAACCCAATGCAGGTTATTTTCTATCCCCCAATGAGCCCTCATTGCGAAAGCAGCCTTGTGCACATCTGTCAGTGAGGTCAAAAAATATCTTTGTTCAACGGATTTCTTCCCAGTCTTCTTTACCGTTCTTTCGCACACGAGCATTCCAACTGCATTGAGATTCTTCCATTCATCTTTTTCTGAAAGCCAATCAATATTCCCGCAAAGATAACAGGTGCGTTTTTCAATTCGTCCGTGTCCAATTTCAATGCTATATTCTCCTCGCTGAATATTGTAATACTGACAATAAGCGTCATCACAAGGGTGCTCAAAAAACTCTTTTACATCCCGATGGATCGATTGCTGATTTCCTTTCAGAGAAATGACATACTCCGCTTCCTTTTCTGCTATTTTCTCAACGATTTTTTTCTGGCAACCCATCGCATCTATAGTAATAATCATCCCTTTTAAGTCTAACAGATCCAGAAGTTCAGGAATGGCGGTGATTTCATTTGATTTTTCTTCTGTTTTCACCTGCCCAAAACACACACCCAGA
This sequence comes from Treponema medium, assembly GCF_017161265.1. Lineage (NCBI taxonomy): Bacteria > Pseudomonadati > Spirochaetota > Spirochaetia > Treponematales > Treponemataceae > Treponema > Treponema medium. The sequence goes on from NZ_CP031393.1 coordinate 509,525, forward strand.
GAGTGCGCCCAAGCCGAAACAACATGAGCGGCTTTATGGGCTCTTTTATCTTCGCCGGTTGGTGCATATTCAGAGCGCCGGATAGTTTTTCCGTCAATCGCCAATACTTCATTTTCTGCAATATGCTTGCCGAATGTCTCTCGTGCATATTCTATGAATACTTTTTCAAGCTGCTTTGCATCAATCCTTGCAAGCACTCGCAGAATCGTATCGCTGCTGGGGATGCCATTTTCCAGTTTCAGATATTTTTTAAGGGTTTGTTCGCTTAATGTCGCATAAAATTGTATTTGTTCTATGCTTTTATACCCGCACAACACTCCCACAAACACGAGCATCAGTATATCGACGAGATTGTGTTTCTTGCATCTTTCGATTCTTTCGTCTTTAATGTTCTCAAATGATTCTTGTAATGTCATTGTTCCACCCCAAGAACATTTTACCATCTTTTATACCGTGTGAGCTACTGTTTTTTTGACACTATTTATAATGCGGAATCCCTGGGTTGAATTTGTGCATTTCTTCAAGATTTATTTAGCAATATTTGTGCGTTTCTTCAAAATTTTAAGAGTGGATATAAAAATCAGAATTTTACTCGGCACCTCCTATTTCCAAGGATGTGCTGTATATTTACAAAAGGCAGATAACGGGTTATTGTTTATATGCAACATGATAGGAGCTTCAGATGTTTTACGATAATAATCCGGCAAAAATAAATCGGTTCACAAAACCTCATTTTTTTCAGGGCGGAGATAAAGCTATTTTGTTGATACATGGGTATACGGGCTCTCCGCGGGAAATGCTCTGGCTCGGCTCTCAGCTGCATAAGGCGGGATACACCGTATCGATTCCGCGCCTGCCGGGGCATGGAACAAACAAAGAGGACTTTATCGCAAGTTCGTGGAAGGATTGGCTGCGGCGCGTGTATGACGAATACCTCGATTTATCCGACGCATATCAGACGGTATATATCGGTGGTCTTTCGATGGGCGGCGTGTTGACTGCGCTCCTTGCAGCAAAATTTCAACCTGAAAAAATCTTCCTTTGTGCACCAGCGTTTATGGCCGCCGATTCGCGAATCAAACTGACGCCATACTTAAAATACTTTGTACAAACTATTCCGACGGAAGGGTCAACTTTTTATAAAGAACCTGAATACTATGATTGCGTCAAAGACTATTGCAACTATGATTACGTCGGAAAGGCTGCAGACTTGTACAAACTGCAGAAGATGGCTATTCAGCAGCTTCCGAACATTCGTTCAAAGGTGATAACGGTTTTATCAAAATCGGATCAGTCGGTACCGTTTAAGGAAAAAGAACTCATCGACCGGCTGCTCAAGGCGCCAAATGAGTATGTCATCTTGGAAGAAAGCAGTCATATCGTTACCGATGATGTCGAGCGTGAATTGGTAGCACAGCGTATTATCGAGTTTTTGAATAGATAACGTATTTTGCTCATTTCCGTGAGCCTTTTGAATATAGCTTGTTAAACAGCGTATATCTGTATACGCTATTTAATAACAAGGGAACCGCCAAAAACTGTTTCGCAATCCGCTTTAGCGGATATAACCTTACAGGAAAAAACCGATAGGCTTTCAGCTTTTAGACAGTCCCTGCTACTGCGATAACCACGAAGATTCTGTCAAAGGAAATGTGCCGTATATTTTCAAAAGGAAACTAGGCCTTTCCGACAAGGCACATCCACTCCGCTTCCGCAGCGACAGCATCACCGTTATAGATTTTACCGGATTGTTTAATCATCTGGGATGAAACCCGCAAATTTTTTACCTCGATGCGTACCGTATCTCCCGGGCGTACCTGTGCACGGAGCTTTACCTTGTCAATAGTCGCCAAAAAGAACAGCGCACCTGTTTCAAACTTACCCATTGAACTCAGGGCGGCGCCGCCTGCTTGAGCCATTGTTTCAACTAACACGACACCGGGCACTACCGGATATTCGGGAAAATGTCCCTTAAAAAAGAACTCCTCCGGCTTAAAGGTATACCGACTTTCGCTGCCCTCATCGTCGGCACGGATAATTTCATCGACAAACAAAAACGGCTTCCGGTGCGGAAGCAAAGCTTCAATATCTTTTGTCATCGTTTTCTCCTTTAGGGTAAATGCATCAGCTTATTTTTTGATAGTCCCGCAGAATAATGGAGATTGTTCAACCAGAGTTGAACCACTTCGCGGTTCAAATGGTCTCACAATCTCCATATATTCTGCGATTCTTACCTATTTGTCTGATGCGTTTGCCCTTCGTCTAAAATAAACAGTGAGAAATTTTATTTAAAATTTCTCACAAAAGGAAGGCAACCGCTTGAAAAATTCATAGTACGGTTGCCATACGTTCTCCCTTATTTTACTTTTTTGAACACTAACACGCCGTTGTGGCCGCCGAAACCGAGCGAACCGGATGCGGCGCAATCGATTGTGCAGGAAACGCCTTTTTGCGGCAGGTAATTCAAATCGCACCCTGCTTCCAAATCAGGTTCCGTTAAGTTCACGGTGGGCGGACAGAAGCCTTCTCCAATTGCTTTTACGCAGATAATTGCCTCCAACGCGCCGGCAGCTCCCAAACAGTGTCCAATCATCGACTTCGTGGAAGAAATTTTCAGGTTATACGCATGTTGCCCGAAAGCTTTTTTAATCATCGCGGTTTCGGAGGGGTCGTTGATCGGAGTAGATGTTCCATGCGCGTTATAATACTGCACATCTTCCGGTTTTACCCCCGCGTCTTCCAAGGCCTTCGTCATCGCCAAAGCGCCACTGATACCGGAAGGGTCGGGGCTGGTCAGATGATATGCATCGGAGGAGCCGCCGTAGCCTGCAAGCTCCGCATATATCTTTGCCCCACGCTTCTTTGCATGTTCGTATTCTTCAAGAATGAGTATACCTGCGCCTTCCCCCATCACAAAACCCGAGCGCTTTTTATCAAAGGGGCAGCAGGCTTTGTGCGGTTCATCGTTATAGTCCGACGCGAGCGTTTGCAGTACGCTGAACGCATTGATACCGAACCCTGTAATTGCGGCCTCGGTTCCTCCTGCAAGACACATATCCATTCTACCCGAACGGATTAAATCAAGTGCATTGCCCAAAGCGTCGGTACTGGAAGCACAGGCCGTCGTAATTGTCCACGAAACGCCGTGCAGTCCGAAATGCATACTGACGTTGCCTGCTGCCTCGTTCGGAATGAGCAGCGGAATAGCGAGAGGCGGTATCCGCGAGTGACCCGCTTCAAAGTATTTTTTGAACGAACTTTCATGGATTTCAAAACCGCCGATGCCATTTCCGATCATCACACCGGTACGGTCGCCCTCTATCGTTTCTTTTGAAAGTCCGGCATCTGCGACTGCCTGTACCGCGGCCGCCACTGCAAACTGCGAAAAGCGCGCCATCTTACGGGCATCCTTTTTATCCATAAACGCGGCAGGATCAAACTCTTTACATTCAGCCGCAATTCTAACCCTATCATCTCCGGGGTCGTAGTTGACGGTAATCTTATCGATTCCGCAGCGGCCTGCTTTTATTCCTTCCCATATTTCCGCAACCGTATTTCCCAAAGCGGAAACGGCGCCAAGTCCGGTAATTACAACTCTTCTCATTATGTTCTCCTTCAATTAGGCGCCCATACCGCCGTCTACACCGAGTACCTGCGCGGTAATATACACGGATAAATCGGATGCTAAAAAGACAGCCGCATTTGCAACATCAAGCGGCGTACCTCCGCGTTTTAGAGGAATAGCCGTTTCTATCCAATTCTTCCGCATATCTTCCGGTAATGACGAAGTCATATCCGTTTCGATATAGCCGGGCGCAATCGCATTGACACGCACCCCTCTGCTGCCGATCTCCTTTGCAAGGCTTTTGGTCATACCGATTAAGCCTGCCTTACTTGCCGCATAGTTAACCTGCCCGCCTTGTCCGTGCAGACCGACGATACTGGCCATATTGATAATGGAACCTTCCCGCTTCCGCAGCATATCGGAAGAGACAATTTGCGATGTTAAAAAAGCCCCAGTCAAATTGACGCGCAATACAGCGTCCCAATCATCCTGCGGCATACGGAACGACAGTCCGTCCCGCGTAATTCCGGCGTTGTTGACTAAAATATGGAATCCACCGGATTGCTTGAGCGCCTCTTTTACCGTAGCGGTCAGTTCTTCGGCATTTCCGCAGTCGGCGTATATCTCGTGGAATACGCTATTGTGCTGTGCGGCGAAGGCTTCCATTTCCGCCTTTCCTTGCGATGGTTTTGTGCAAAGCCCCCATATCTCAGCTCCTTCTTCCAGAAAGCGACGGACTATCTCTCTCCCGATTCCGCGTGAAGAACCGGTTACCAATGCTTTTTTCCCTTGTAATAACATATAAACCTCAATGTAAATGTGCTTGTAAATATGGGGCATTGTAAACCGGATTTGTATCTTTTGGCAATGGCAGGGATTTTTGTAAAATATCAATTTATATCAATTTTTTTGAAAATTTCCTCTTGACTTTTGAGGGGGGGGGGGGGTATTATGGAAGGGAATTGCTGTTTTTGTATAAGCGCTTTGTTTATGAGGTATCGATGGTTTGGACAGAATGGCCTTTACAAGGCAGCAAAAAATTAATCGTCTACTATATGTAGAACAAGGAGTTAGTGAATGAAAAAGAAAAGTCTATGTCTTGCTATCCTATGTACCGCAGCAGCGCTCTTATCTGCAGCCTGCGGTAATGCATTCGGCAACAAAAGCAAGGACAGTAATCAGGGAAACACACCGGGCACAAACACAGTATCGTTTGAAAGCTTTTCGCCTCGTTCCGTTTCCGTAAAGAACAATACGGGAGAACGGCTTGTTGCTTTTAAGGGTTCTATTGAACCGAGTTCGCTTATCAGCGGTGTTCCAGCTCACGCAAGTAACCACGGTTTAAAAAAAGATCCGTCTTTGTTCGGTGAAACGGGAGATTTTGCCCTGCTTTTCTTAACCGAAAAAGTCTATAACGAGAACAAAGATAATTTATCTGCCGTAAAGAACTCACCATTTGCAAGCGTATATGCTTTCTATAATAAAACAGGCACGAACGATTTAGTGTATACCATCAGCAGCAATTCCGGCGGTAAGGCAAAACTGACGGTGCAAAACAATTCCCCCTTCAATGTTGAAATCAGAGTAAATTCTCCCGAAGGCGAAGTACTTGGTTATACAGGCGCATATACGGCAAATACCGTACTGAACATGAATCCGGGTGACTATACACTCTACCCTGTGTTCAAAAAATATATTGCACGTGATAACGAAATATACAGCGTTGTTCCTAAATTTAAAACGACTAAAAAGCCATTTTCGGTCGATTTTGCCATTACCGATAGTGATACGTGGAATATAGGTAACCTCTGGGATGCTACGGCGATGCAGCTTTCTTCCGGCGGATTTTATTTAACAATCAACAATCAATCAAATACTGCAGTACGCTTTACCAAAGGCTCTACGGAATTTGAAACATCGTTGGGTATTAAAGGGATTAAGAGCGGAAGTCAAGCGACCTTCTTTGTCGCGTTTCAAAAAGGTGCGGACGGTTCGTATCCCGACAGCTTTAAGATGAGCACGTTACGCATCGGTGCAGCGCTATTTCCCAATACCTTGCCTGAATATACCTATCAGCTTGATACAAAATACACCATTACTATTAAGGGTACAGAAGCGGATAACTTAACGCTGGAAGCAATAGAAGAAAAAGGAAAGGTTGATATCGATAAATTGTTCGGGCTGTAAGCTCGTACGTTGCCGCCTTTAAGCAAGGCGGCAATACTTTTACATAGAACAAGCGTAAGGATATGCTATGTATAAAAAACTATTATGCTATCTTGCAGCCGCTATGTGTTTTGCCGCATGCAATACTCCCAACATGGGAAAGAAAAACAATCAGGGGCAAGACATTAACAGCGTAACCGTAAACTTCTTTAATGAATCGTCTTTTAAAGTTGATATTTATAGAAATATTAATCCTTCGGCGTCCGATACATCGGCAACCCCGCTTGTAACGGTTAATGCAGGCGCTACGGAAAAAGTAAAGCTACCGCCGAGCGCCGACCAAACAATCGGAGATGTGTTTTATCTGCGGTATAACGTACAGCTTGCCGATACCTTTACTTCCGGTACAGGCGCCCCCTTGTATGTGCAGGCAAAGCGGGACATTTCCAATATCGCATTTGTACTAAAAAAAGATGAAACCTACACAAAAACGATTTCTCAACCTGCAAGCGGTCAACTGAAATTTATACATTGCTACATCAAAGTGCAGAATACGGGGAGCAAAAGTTTTCAGGTTTTACAGGGCAGTTCTTACTTAAAGAAACTCGGCACCGAAGAATTAAACTTAGCAAGCGGTCAATTCGGTTTTTACGAGCTGAATATTTCCGATCTTGAAACTTCCGAAACAATGCAGGCGCTTAAATTTTTTGTTACCGACAGTGCAAACACCATTACCGTCGTACCGTTTTTACTTGAACGTGGGAAAGTCTACGGTTTTCAATGCAATGGAACGGACGTAAGCGCACCGTCTGTTACGGATATCGCATATTAAAAGGAGATAGCGATGAAAAAATATACTATTATACCGATAATAGCGGGGATACTTGTTCTCGTTGCGGGCTGTCGGATGCAGAATGATGTTAAAAAAAACAATACAGAGCAAGAACAACACACCGTATTGACTATTAAAAATCAATCATCTTTTTCCATCAAGAATATAAAATACAATGGTCAAGCAGTGAATCTTTCAGAAGAATTTTTACCTGCTGGAGAAAGTTGTACAGTACAGCTTGTAGAAAAAGCAAACAGTTATCTCTATTTCACTTTGTATGATGAAATAAAAAAGACGTCTTTCGCTGTAAGGTCAAATAATACAATTATTGTTGAAAAAGGAAAAACGGAAATATTTGCGATAACTGACAATACATTAGTAATTCAAACAGGGCAAACCCAACCGATCAAACTTTTGAGCCTGATAAAACCTGCCATCTTAAAAGTGTACAATGAAACAGCTTGGAATGTAACCGAAATAAGTTATGGCGGCAAAACATATAAAAAGACTATTGCTTCCGGTAAAGAATGGGAAACGACATTCGGAGACAATATGCAGCATGCGCTCACATTCACACTGTTGAAGAAAAAAGACAATACTACCGTTAGTCTTACATTGAAAGATACGGTTACAATAGAAATCGGTAAAGCAAAGGAAGTGCATATCACCAATACCACATTAGCAGTACAGGAAGGGAAAACGGAACCGGAAGAAATACGGCAGCTGTTAGGAGGTAGTGTGCTAAATATTATTAATCACAGTTCTGCTGATGAAATTTCGGGCATACATTACGGAGAGATAATACATACAACCGCAGTACCGCAAAATGGAACTTGTAAACTTGAACTGCAAGATGGCATTGATGACTATCTGACATTTTATGTAAAGGCAACTTTTGTAACTTTTAAGGTTAAAACAAGCGCTAAAATCGCTGTAGCAAGCAAAGAAGAAAAAACGATAACCATAGATAATAATATGGATGTGATTGTAGTGGCAGTGAAATATCCTGATGAAGAAGCGCCTACGACGGGAGACGATCTTACGAAAGTGCTTAAATTACAAAAACTGGTAGAAGCTGCCCTATTGGATATAACCAATAAATCCTCCGCAGAGCTGCTTAATGTTACGTATGATAATTATAATGCCGGAACCATTGCCGCTTATGACGGTAAAGCAGAGGAAGCACCATGGGAACAAGTTGATTGTTGGGATTTTACGACAACTGCAACACAAATTACATTTGATATAAAATTACCGGAGAAATTGATAAGACTTAAAACAGTAGAGCCCATTGTACTTGCAAATTCCGACAAAACAAAATTTACCTTTACCAATAAAACGAAAGTTATCGATGTAGAAACAGGTATTACAACTACAATAGGCAAGGTAATCGGATTAAGCAGCTTAACTGTTGTGAATGGAACTACGGCTAAATTGTCGAATTTCCAATATGCAGAACAGAAGGCAGATACATCATTGGTAGTATCTCAAAACGACAAGTGGGAAGTAGAGTTCACTAAACCGGTACAAGATCACCTTACTTTTAAAATACGAAATAACGACATTACCGTTAAGACTGTCAAAAAAATTTCGATTAATTCAGGTGAAGAAAAAATTTTTACCATAACCGATGCCACTGCTGTTATTCCTTCCGGAGCTCAAGATTCTACTACCGTAGATAAAGTGCTGCATGCTGCAACCTTAGAAATAACAAACAGTGCTTCCGTCAAACTATATAATGTAAAGTACGGAGATCGCGATTTCGGTGATCTTACGATAGAAAGTGATGGAGATGCTGGTAATGCATTAAAGTATTGGGACATTAAAGATACAGCACTCCCTATCTCTTTTGAACTGCAAACACCTAAAAAGAAAGTAAAAGTTAAAACAGAAGAAACGATTAAACTTACTGCGGATGATAGCATTGAGTTTAGTATTACTGATGCTACAAAACTCATTGTTGAAGAAAGTGGTGGAAGTCTTACAATTAGTAATTTTTTAACCGGTAAATCAAAACTTATCATTAAGAATTACTCATCGGAATCTTTCAGATACGTATGTTATGCAGGTAATTATGGACCGGGTGGAAGAGATAATAATGAGTGGTTTCATAAATCTAACAGCAAGGTGTATGAATTTGATAATGATGTTGAGGGAAATATAGAGTTCTTTATACAACGGTTATATAAAACAGTCAAAAAATGGAAAATTGTTAAAACAGTAAAAAGTATACATCTTATTCAGGGAGAGGAAAACACTTTTATTATATCAGACGATACGTTTATAAAAAAGTATTATGATACACCAATGTCTATCGAAGCACCGCTTAAAGATTGGAATGAATAACAACTATACCCGCACCGTCTGTTACGGATATCGCGTATTAAATACTTAAATTCAGGAGGAATACCATGAAAAAAATATTACCGTTTCTTACGGCAACTTTAATTGTCTGTTTATTTGCCGGGTGTCCGTTGAATTCACCGAAACCGGATAATGGGGATAAAACACAAGAGAAAGGAAATAAGACGCAGCTTAAAATTACGAATCAAAGTTCTCGTCATCTTACCCTTGCTGATTATGACAGTATAAGTTTTTCAACCGATGAACTTGCTTACGTTGAATGTTTATCTATAGGCAAATCGTGTGTAAAAGACTTTACAGAAGAATCGAATAGTTTTTTACGTTTCACCGTGTATTCAAAAGAGTATAGTAAAAAATTCGGTTGGATAGGTAAAAAATATGATGTGCGTACTAGTGAGCTTATTGCAACCGAAAGCGGAAAAACAAAATTGTTTACTGTAACAGATAATACGCTGGTGGTAGTAAACGGTACTAATACACCTGTAACACTTTCAAGCTTATATGAAGATTCGACTACAGTGTCAATTAAAAATGAAACTTCGCGTATGTTAAAAGAAGTAAAATTCGCCGAAAAAATATTTGCACAAGAAAACGGAGAATTTAATAAGGGGGTTGCAGTTCTTCAAGCCTTTACCGAACCCTGTGATGGATACGTTTATTTTTCAATACATGAACGCGACCATCATGTTACAAATGACAAGACGGATACCGAACACGGTGAAAACTACAGCTGTGCGGTGTATAAGGTAAGAACTAAAGAAAAATTTTCTGTTGAAAAAAATGAAGCAAAAGAAATTGTTATAGATGATAGGACAGAGGTTGTAAAAATCGGTGAGAGTGATGACAAAGCTCTTCATATTTCAGAGTTATTAAAAAATGATACGCTTCTCAAAATTGAAAACGGCACTACCCGTAATTTGTATGAGGTCAAATATGGAGATGAATCTTTTGTATACGGCGGCCATGTTTTAGGCATCAATGAATATAAGATAAAGACGTTTTGGAGTACAAGCGAAGAGTATATTATATTTGAATTTGGTAGCGGTACGCTTGGGAAGAGGGTTACTGTAAGAACTGCTGAAAAAATACTCCTGAAAAAAGGAACATCGCGTTTGATAACTCTTACGGACACAACAATGGTAGTAGAAGATGGAAAAAATACGCCTGTTAAGCTTTCTTCATTGTATTAAAACCGTTTCTGTATCGGTAGCACGGCGAAGAAGATTGAAGTGAGCGGTAATAAGCCTTACGAATTTGCGATTGATGATTATACGTTAGTTGTAAAGGAAGGCACAACAGCAGCTGTTACTCTTAAAAGTTTATTTGAATAGACTGTTGGGGTATTTCCGTTAATCAATTTACCGTATGATTTAGCAAAAGGATTCCTTTTGTTAATATATAAGCAGACATTTACACACTTTTTAGGAAAGGATCTATCTTGATTTAGATAATCTTAGTAACGTTGAATTAAGTTTTTTATTTGTAACGCTATTTCCTTTCTGAATAATTTTTTTATTTATTAAACCTGTTCGAAAACAAAGTTATCGAACAGGTTTATTGTATCTTTTATCGTATGTTTTTGTTGACACGATACATTTATGATATTTCGATTTTTTGGCAGTAAGCATTACTCGCTGCCGGTTCTATTTTTATTTTCATATATAGCTAGTATGTTTTATATGGTATGAAATGTTCTATGAAAAAAAAATGCTAATTCTGTCAGGATCGGAATTAGCGCTTCATTCACCGAAGAACTACGAAAAGGCATAAATGGATATATTCATTTTGAAGTGAGCTGGTCAGATTACTCATATATGCCGGACTCTTATGCACAAGGAATTCGCAAAGATGTCAGAACGCACGAACTTATTGTGCTTGAAAAGGTAAAGAAAGAGACCTTGTCATTAATAATAACACAGATATTACCATATATGACAAAAAATATACCGTAAAACAACTGGAAAAGTTATATATACTCACCGTTACCAATAACAGTTCGGCAGTTATAAAAGATTTAATGTACCGTGATTATGAAACAAATGACCTGTATAAAGGAAATTTGGAAAAAGGAAAACACTGTCATTTGGCGTCATACCGTTTTTACGATAAATATGATTCTCCACCTGATTTGGTATTTACGCTTATTACAAAAACAGGAAAAGAGTTAAAAGCGACACTCAGCAGTTCCAATTTAAAAATATCCGACGGCAGGCATAAAGATTTTTCGATAACTGATTATACTGAAGTTTCAGTTTCATTCGTAGGCGTCAACAAAACAGAACCGCTCGAATACTTTTTTAACGAAAAGTATGAAGGTTAAAAACAAGCCGCCTTTATCAGATGTATTTTAGTAAATGCAACACCCTCAATGCAGAGCACAGTCGAGAGAAGACTGTGTAAAACAGCCTTCTCTTTCTCGTTGTAGCTTACTCCCCCCGTATCACACCAGTCAGCTGTTCCACGGTACCGGTGGGGCGGCAGTTTCCTGCGCAGCCGCTGTCCCTCCACAGATTGCACAGCGTCATGCCCGGCCCTATTTCCAATAGCGGACGTTCCGCCGTTCCGATTAACGATGCAATTTCCCGCTCTTCCTCAAGCCAATGTACGGGATGCGTTAGGTGTAGCACGGCGTTCTTTTTCGCTTCTTCGCCGGTTAAAAGCCGTTTTCCGGTAACATTTGAAAAAATCGGAATGACGGGATCATTGAACGGAACATCATGCAGCACCGCGGAAAATTCTTCGGCAGCACCGCGCATCAACGGCGAGTGGAACGGCCCCGCTACCGCAAGCCGGACAAAGCGTTTTGCCCCCGCGTCCTTGCAGAGTTTTTCTGCGACATCAAGCCCTTCGGCTGTTCCCGATACAACGGTTTGCATCGGACTATTCAAATTTGCCGCAAAGACAATCCCCGTTGCAGGATCGGAATACGGTTTCAAAATTTCGACAATCCGCTCAGGATCAAGTTTGAGTACCGCCGCCATACCGCACCCACTGCCGGACGCTTTACTCTGCTCATCGAGTTTTTCGCAGTATTTCTGCATGATTTTTCCGCGCAAAGTTACCAGTTTTGTCATCGTTACAAGGTCTAAGACCTTTGCGGCATACAACGCTGAAAATTCGCCTAGGCTGAACCCTGCGGCGGCGGCCGGCGTAATACCGTGTTCCTGCAAGACTGTAATAATTGCAGCCTGCATCGCGGTGATTGCAATCTGGCTCCGGTCGCTGCGTGCAAGTTCTTCCGGTTTCGTGTTCCACAAGAAAGAAGCGATATCTTCTCCCGAAGCCTTGCTCATCTCATCGATGACGGTGCGGGCTGACGGGTATTTCTTACAGATATCTTCAGCCATTCCCTTAAACTGAGAACCCTGTCCCGAAAACAAAAAAATATAATCCATTATTTTCCTTCTATAATACAGTTATAGTAGTCTTAAAATTGTATTAGACATTAGAACCGGATAATAGCGCCGCCCCATGTCAGCCCCGCGCCGAAACCGGTAATCAGTATGGTCATACCTCCATGCAGCTTTCCCTGTTCTATCAGCTCGGTAAGGGTGATGGGGATAGAGGCCGCCGAGGTGTTTCCGTAGTTTTCAATATTACGGACAAATTTACCGAAGTCGATTTTAAGCCGTTTTGATGCAGCTTCCAGTATCCGCTCGTTCGCCTGATGGCATACGATTAAATCAAGATCGTCGGCTTTCAAGTGTTCCTTTGCAAGCAGCGTTTTCACCGTTTCGGTAATATGGCTGACAGCAAAATCGTATACTGCCCTGCCGTTCATGTGTACACGGCGGTCTGGTGCAATGTAGAGCTTATCTGCCCCTGTTCCGTCAGTGCCGAGTATAGTAGTGCAAAGTCCCAGACCGGAAGGTTCAAATGTGTTTTCAAGCAATGCTGCGCCAGCCCCATCGCCGAATAAAACACATGTAGAACGATCAGTCCAGTCCATAATACGACTAAGTACCTCCGCCCCGCATACAAGCGCAAAACGCCAATGGTGCCGTTCCATCATACTCGCCGCCGTGTCCAGCGCATAGATAAAGCCGGAACACCCTGCCGTCAGATCGAAACACACTGAATGTACGGCTTGCAGCTTGTTTTGAATGAGACAGGCATTTGACGGAGATCCCGGAAAATCGGGCGTTGCAGTACCGCAAATAATAAGGTCGATTTTGTCCGGTGTTACGGGATCGGGCGTTTTGCTGTTTTTAAGCGCATCCATACACGCCTGATATGCCAACGATGCGCTCGTTTCGTCTGCACCGGCAATCCGGCGTGCTCCAATACCGGTATGACTTCTGATCCATTCATCCGATGTACCGAGCTCCGGCGGGAAATCGGTATTTTTCATCTCTTTTAAGGGAAGGGCTTTACCCAATCCCTGAATAACAATAGCCATATTTTATCTCCAATAATAAATTAAGAAAAAACTTAGAACTGTATTTAAAGCCGGTTGCGTTAGGTATTTCGATACAGTCTATATTAGACTAGTATATTTTTTAATTCCATGCTGTCAACCTTCCCCTTTTGCAAATATACGGCACATCTGCATTGCCAAAAGGCCAGCGGAAAGGTTGTTCTTAACAGTCATAGTCACTTCGCTCATTTGACTTACTCAGCTGAGGGGGAATGCTGTCCTATGCGTTTTCTGCAGCAGATTCGATTTTTCCACCGGTGAGGATTTTGGGATACACCGTTATACCGAGCTTCTTCTCGATGCCTTGTAAAATACACAGCTCGTATTCATCTCCGATAACAATATTAACGCCTTTCTTCCCCGCCCTGCCGGTACGGCCCGCGCGATGAATAAAAACATCCGCATCCTTTGAAAGCTGCATCTGCACTATGTAGTCAATATCGGCAATATCAAGTCCGCGCGCGGATAAATCGCTGGTAATCAATATCCGCGTTTTACCCGACCTGAACCGTGCAATAATTTGTTTTCGTTCGGAACCTTCGAGTTTACCATATAACGGCACAGCATTGATCTTTTTATATTGCAGCTTTTGCGCGAGGGTTTCAACTTCCTGTGCAGGTGCAGTAAAAATAAGCATTTTTTTGGGGGTATCCGCCGTTATACTGTCCAACGCATGGATCAGTGCACGCAAGGTATCGGCTTTGCTCCGACGCTCGCTAAAAAGCGCCCAATGTTCGATGGACTTTTGCAGCACGCCCGTATTTGCAATCGAAATATGTTCCGGTAATGCAGCCGTTTTCGAACGCCGCAAAAAACTGTTGAGCAATTCACTATTTTTTCCGTTAAAAGTTGCCGAACACGCAAGCGTCTGCACATCCTGCGGTAGTGCTGCAAGAACGATTTGCAGTGCACCTCTGCTTTCCCGTGCAAGCTGGCGGTCTGCTTCGTCAATTACTACCGCCTCTATTTCTTGCAGCTTGAGTTTCTTTAGCCCGATTAAATCGGAAATACGTGCCGGTGTTCCGATAATTACGGCAGGTTTTTCTTTTAATCCGTCTATTTGCCGTTTTAATGAGCTGCCGCCAACACAGAGCAGCGTCTTAAAACATTTAGTATCAGTTCTTTGCAGCTGTGCAGCCGCTTCTTTTATTTGAGATGCGAGTTCTACCGTCGGGCTTAAAATAAGAATACGCGGAGCGGTTGTCTTTTTCTCATCCTGCATCAGCCGAGTTAGAAGCGGCAACAAAAAGGCAAAGGTTTTACCCGTGCCGGTTTCGGATTCAAAAAAGACGCTTTTACCTTCTAAGGCGAGCGGTATCACTTTTCCTTGAATAGGGGTCGGCTGTATAATCCCTCCGGCTGCCAGCGTTTCAACGAACGGCTTATACAGCGGCAAATCCAAAAAGTCTGTCATGCGGCAAGGATAGCATATTGTTACGGTAAATGCTATAATGATATCCAGCAGGCTAACCGCATCAGATGTCTTTTAATCACCCCGCAAAATAATGAAGGCTACTCCGTAAGCCTTTTGAAAGAGGCGGTGTAGATACAAGGAGTATAGGAAATTCCAACCGCAGGCGTATCTATGATACGTTGAGGATTGGAATTTACGTAACGACACAGTAGATGCGCCGCATATTTCAAAAGGACTGCGGTTCAGATGGTCTCACAGCCTCGATTATTCTGCGATTGTGATTTATTTATCCGGTGCGGTTGTTCTAAGATACTTAAAAAAAGAGGCTTATTTTGAAAATAGGGATTGATACGTTCGGATGCGATCACGGCAGGTCGGGAATCGGAGCTTATATTCTTTCATTAGTACATAACTTACCCAAAACCGAACACAGCATTCAGCTTTTCGGGCACGAGTTGGATAAATATACCTATACGTCGGGCGTTGAAGGGGTCAAATATACCTGCGTCTCCGTCGGAGATTCTGCTTTTGCGGAACAGACATGGCACCGCCTTTCTTTTAATATCTTTGCCCGTAAGCAGCAATATGACATTGTTTTATTCCCGTCGGGAACAAAACTTTTACCTATGCGTTTTGAAGTTCCTGCGGTACTGGTCATGCAAAATATACTTGGGGATAACTCCCAAGGGTATTTAAAAAACTTATCGTCATTTGTATCAAAATTAACGCTCAAATCCATCAAAGGGATCATCAGCCCTAGCAACTATATCAAGAATAATCTACTTAAAAACGGCATCACGGAAGATAAAATACAGGTTATCCATAACGGAATCGATACCGACCTATTTCATCCACATAATCTGCAAGCGCAAGAAGCGCTAATGATTAAACCCTTTGCTATTCGGCGTCCGTATATCATTTATGCGTCACGGATTATTCATCCGGAAAAACGCCATGTTGAGCTGATTAACGCTTTTTCAATTTTTAAACAAAAAACGAAAGCGCCACACCGATTGGTGATTGCCGGCGCGGATGGTGAACAGGCAGAACAGGTGCATCAGGCTGTCCTTCGCTCCCCCTTTGCATCGGATATCTTGCTTACCGGATATTTTCCGCATGAAAATCTCCCCCTGCTCTATTCTGCTGCTGACCTATGTGTGTTTCCTTCTCCCGTCGAAGGAGTCGGCTTACCGGTAATCGAAGCGATGGCATGCGGTATTCCGACAGCATGTGTCCGTGCAGGTGCATTACCGGAAATTGCAGGCGACTGCACTTGTTATTTTGCACCCGATAAGCCGGAAGAGATTGCCGCAGTCATCGGCAGCCTTATTAACGATACCGCCGGTACAAATAAAGAACGGCGGCAAAAACTGATTGATGCCGGAATAGAATGGGTAAAACAATACAGCTGGAAAAAAACAGCTGAAGAAACGCTCGCTTATTTGGACACTATTAGATAATTGATGATAATCAGAGCACTCGCATCAGAAATATTTTAAACAATTGCTTCCCCTTCAGACAGGGTGTAAATCGCAGAATCAACAACCCCGACGCGGCTTGTGAGTATTGCTCAATGTTTCGCACGGTATGGGATATCCGGCACGGATGCCGGTTGTTCCAAACAGGAACGAGTTTTTTGCAAAGCAAAAAACTCGCAGTCAAAAAATGTACAAGGATGTACATTTTTGACGAGGTGGTTGCAGTCAGGCTTTAATACTCTTTGTTACGACGCAGAGCGTCCGTCAAAACTATACATCCGTGTATAGTTTTGACTTCAAGTTGTGGCTCTGTCACACCATTGCTAC
Source organism: Treponema medium (assembly GCF_017161265.1). NCBI lineage: Bacteria > Pseudomonadati > Spirochaetota > Spirochaetia > Treponematales > Treponemataceae > Treponema > Treponema medium. Next base: position 526,088 of record NZ_CP031393.1, read on the forward strand.
TCTGACAGGATGTCAGTGGTTGTAAACAGTATTGAGTTTTTCTAATGAAAAACTCAATGTTCAGGAATGAACACGGACGTTCATTCCTGAACGATGCCATCCATGGCGGTTGAGGAACGGCAGGTATTAAACCCTCCGCACGAATAAAATGGGAACAACCCTGTTGACATTTTTATCGGGTTTATATATAGTCTTCTCTGTTATTAGGGCGCTTAGCTCAGCTGGTACGAGCGTTTGGTTTACACCCAAAATGTCGGCGGTTCGATCCCGTCAGCGCCCATAGTTCCTTTCCTTGCTATATATAGACTTATCAAACTATTGATTTTGCTTGATTTTTAAAAGGTCAAGCAGGGAGTTTATATATGGATTATCATGTAATAGCTAAAACCAAGAAAACTATCAGAACACTCATATAGGATATATCTTCACTTTTTCAAGCTTATTGAAGTCTATTTCTATATTATCAAATATATTTTTGTATGAAATAAAGAATGCATTTCCGTTTTCAAAATCGGTTTTGCTCTTCCCTGTGAACCAACCATAGATAGTAGCCACTTCTCCCAGCGGTTTCCATTCCACAGAAACGTCTTGCAGCAATGTATCTATATATTTCACTTACGGTCTCCTTTCTTACTCCGTCAATTCGTGTTAGGGTTTGTGTTACTTCGGTGCATTGGAGAAGGCTATTGATAAAGGGAAGTATATTCTTTTGAGTCTCGGTTTCAGCATATCATAACCAAAAAGGGGTGTCATTATATATTGTCATTCTGTGACACTCAAACCATTGACTATCGGCTATCGTCGGCACAAGAGATACTACCCTTCTGCGCGTTTAATTCTCCCTAGGACTGCCAAAAACTTCCTAACAGTTGACTTTTTTATAAAACTAAAAAAGAATTAGTATGGCTAAAAAATTTTTAGAAGATTATGCTTGACAGAAGAATTTTTCACTTCTATAATTAAATTAGCCTAAGGTTCCTTCTATAAATACATTGTTACGGGAGCCGGGTTTCATATCAATATCGTATCAAGCGATATGCTTGAAAAAACGATAGAGGAGGAAGCATGAGTTTGGATTTTAACAAGATTAAAACTGCTGCAGAAGGATACAAGGCCGACATGACGGCCTTCCTTCGTGAAATCATCCGCCTTCCCAGCGAAAGCAGCCATGAAGGGGAAAAAGCAAAGCGCATCCAAAAGAAAATGGATGAGCTCGGATTCACAAAAACATGGATCGATCCGCTCGGTAACGTAATGGGATGGATGGGAACCGGCCCGCATGTCGTTTGTTTTGACGGTCATATCGATACGGTCGGTATCGGTAACCGCAGCAACTGGAAGTTTGACCCCTATGAAGGATTCGAAGATGATGTATTCATCGGCGGACGTGGGGTTTCCGACCAAACCGGCGGCGTTGTTTCCGCAATGTATGCCTGTAAGATCATGAAAGACTTAGGCATCCTCAACGATAAATACACCGCGATGGTAGTCGGCTCCGTACAGGAAGAAGACTGCGACGGTATGTGCTGGGAGTATATCCTGAAAAAAGACGTCAAAGTTCCCGGTTACGAAAAACTCTGCAAGCCCGACTTTGTTGTTTCTACCGAACCGACCGACGGCGGTATCTACCGCGGGCACCGCGGACGTATGGAAATCCGCATCGATGTTAAAGGCGTTTCCTGCCACGGTTCCGCACCGGAACGCGGCGATAACGCAATCTACAAGATGTCCGATATTCTGCAAGAAGTACGCAAGTTGAATGAAAACGATGCGGCTGACGGCACTGAAATTAAAGGGCTCGTCAAAATGCTGGATAAAAAATACAACAAGGAATGGGAAGAAGCAAACTTCCTCGGACGCGGAACCGTTACCGTTTCCGAAATTTTCTATACCAGCCCGAGCCGCTGTGCCGTTGCGGACTCCTGCGCCGTTTCGCTCGACCGCCGTATGACAGCCGGAGAAACATGGGAATCATGCTTGGAAGAAATCCGCCAGCTTCCCGCCGTCAAAAAATACGGAAAAGACGTAACGGTCTCGATGTACAACTACGACCGGCCCTCATGGACAGGAGAACAATACCCGATCGAATGCTTCTTCCCCACATGGGTATTGCCGAAAGAGCACGTCGTTGCACGTTCGATGATCGAATCGTATAACAATTTATACGGTGATAAGCGTATCGGCCCGAAAGATCAGCTTGCCATGCGCGAAGCACGCCCGCTCGTTGATAAGTGGACATTCTCTACAAACGGCGTTTCCATCATGGGACGGAATAAAGTTCCCTGTATCGGTTTCGGACCGGGCGCGGAAGCACAGGCTCATGCCCCGAACGAAATTACGTGGAAACAGGACTTGGTAACCTGCGCAGCCGTATATGCCGCATTGCCGTCCATATACGTTGAAAAGTTATAAAAGGAGTCTCAGGAACTTCGAGTTTTAGAGATGCCTAGATAGGAGTAATTATGGCCTTGATTATGGATCCGTACATTACAAAGCTCAATAGCTTGAGCTTTAAAAAAATGTACAACAATGATTTTTTCCTTACATGGGAAAAGACCTTCGATGAAATTCTTGCAACATGGACGGTAGCCGATGCGCTGCGCACCTTGCGGGAATCAAACATTTCTACAAAGATTTTTGAAAGCGGTCTCGGCATTTCGCTGTTCCGCGACAACTCAACCCGCACACGGTTCAGCTTTGCATCTGCCTGTAACCTGCTCGGTTTGGAAGTACAGGATTTGGACGAAGGCAAATCTCAAATTGCCCACGGAGAAACTGTCCGTGAAACCGCTAATATGGTTTCGTTTATGGCAGACGTTATCGGTATCCGCGACGATATGTACATCGGTAAGGGCAATACTTACATGCACACTTTTATGAATGCGGTTGCCGAAGGCAATAAGGACGGCGTGCTCGAACAGCGTCCCACCCTTGTCAACTTGCAGTGCGATATCGATCACCCCACTCAGATTATGGCGGATACTCTCCATATCATCCACGAGTTCGGCGGGTTGGAAAACCTCAAGGGTAAGAAAATCGCGATGACATGGGCATATTCACCCTCTTACGGCAAACCGCTTTCCGTTCCGCAGGGAGCAATCGGCCTGTTCTCTCGCTTGGGAATGGACGTTGTACTTGCACATCCGGAAGGATATGAAGTAATGCCTGAGGTTGAAGAAGTCGCGAGAAAACAGGCAAAGGCATCGGGAGGTTCCTTTACCAAGACCAACAGCATGAAAGAAGCGTTTAAAGATGCGGACATTGTGTATCCCAAGAGCTGGGCGCCCTTTACCGCAATGGAAAAACGGACGAACCTCTACGGTGCAGGCGACTTTGACGGTATCAAAGCGCTTGAAAAAGAGCTGCTCGCTCAGAACGGCAAGCACAAGGATTGGGAATGCACCGAAGATATGATGAAGCTGACCAAAGACGGTAAAGCACTCTATCTGCACTGCTTACCGGCAGATATCACCGGTGTCAGCTGCAAAGAAGGTGAAGTTGCCGGTTCGGTGTTCGACCGCTACCGCGTGCCGCTCTACAAGCAAGCAAGCTTTAAGCCGTACATCATCGCCGCAATGATCTTCCTTGCAAAAGTACGCTATCCGCAGCTTACGCTGGAAGAACTGGAAAAGCGGGCAACGCTCCGCCATACCGGACTGTAGCAGTTAAAAATTAACCGTTAAGGAGCTGAGAATACGCAGCTTCGGTTGTGTATTCCGCTCCTTAACGCCCCCTGATAGCCCTTATCCATAAAATCTGATACTATAACCGCTATGTTGAAATATGCTTTTATGCAGAACGCCTTTATTGTGTCGTTCTTTATCGGCATTCTCTGCCCGTTAATCGGTATTTTCCTTGTTTTACGGCGGTACTCACTTATCGGAGACACCCTTGCACACGCATCGCTGACGGGGATTACGCTTGGACTGGTTACCGGTGTCAATCCCATCATCGGAGCCTTTACCTTTACCTCTGCGGCAGGTGCACTCATCGAAGCGCTGCGAAACTATTTTAAAGAATACAGCGATCTCATCCTTTCCATCGTCCTTTCGCTCAGTGTCGGTATTGCCATAACTTTGATGAGTTCGGGGTTGATACGCACCAATGCCGAAGCCTATTTGTTCGGAAGTATCTTAACGGTTTCAACCTCCGATGTTATCACCGTGATTGTATTGAGCTTTTTTGCCGTTGCCGTATTGGCTGTGCTGTATCATAAGCTGCTGTATATAACGCTCGATGAAGACATCGCGTATGTCATCGGCATCCGTGTAAAGACAATCAATTATATTTTTTCGATTTTAGTAGCGGCAACAATTGCCGTTTCCATCAAGATAGTGGGCATTCTCGTACTCAGCTCGATGATTGCCCTGCCGGTTGCAGCAGCGCTCCAGCTGCACGTAGGCTTTAAGCGGACGGTGTTTTTCTCAATCTGCTTCGGGATCGCGGATATCATGCTCGGACTTGTCTGCTCGTACTATTTGAACGTCGCCCCCGGCGGCTTTACCGCGCTTATTTCGGTTTTTATGCTGCTGCTTGTATTGATACGCAAAAAGCTTCGAAGTCCTTTTTGAAAATATACGGTGCATCTACTTCGTTACTTGTTCAGCGAAGTACGTCCATGCACTTCGCTGAACACAAGTTTGACCAGTGTCAAACTTGTGTCTGCTTAATACGAGCGGCATCCGTGCCGCTGCTGAAAACGCTCAACGTATCATTTCCGACAAGGACGTCGGTGGTTCCACACAGCAGCAAGTTTTTCGCGAGAAAAACTTGTCGTTGAACAGTGTACACGGACGTACACTGTTCAACAGGCCTGCGCTTTATTTTTGCTCGCGCCTTGTGGTTTCAGAACGGACAGGGATGTCCGTGAAATTTAACAGAAGCGAGATTTGTGATATGCACAAATCTCGTCGTTGAGAAGCGTACACGGATGTACGCTTCTCAACAGTCTATTTTCAAAAGGCTAACGGAAAGTATATTTTCAAAAGTGGTACTATTCCTGTAACACAGACTGCAGCACTCGGTCTTTTTGGCGCCAATTTTTATCGACGCGCACCTGTAAATCAAGCTGTACCCGATAGGGAAAAATTTTACGCAGCTCTTTTTGGGATTCTACCCTGATTGCTTTAATCATCGCTGCGCCTTTACCGATAACCATCGCCTTTTGGCTTTCCCGCTCTACGCACAGGAAAGCACGGACAAAAAGCTCCTTGCCGTTCTTTTTCATCTCCATATCCTGAATATCAACATACAGTGCATGGGGAATTTCTTCGTAGAGGCGGCTGATTGCCTGCCCGCGGATAATTTCGGCAATACGGAAATCCACCGGCTGGTCGGTATAAAAGTCTTCGGGATACAAAAGTTCACCTTCGGGTAGGAGAGCAAACAGTGCGGCAAGCACGGGCTCTAGTCCCGTTTTTTCCTGCGCGGACAGCTCGAAAATTCGCTCTTGGAGTAGTTCGGGTAAGGCTTGCATCACACTCAAGCAGGTTTGCCCCGGACGTGCTGCGGGACTGTCGGTTTTATTAATACCGGCAATCAAGCGATCTTGTTTATTTTTCAGCAATGCACAGATAGCCAGCTCTTCTTCGCCGAACGGACGCGATGCATCGATAAGATACAGCACGGCATCCGCCTCTTGGAGACGGTTTTCCGCAATAAGCTGCATACGGCGGTTTATTTTTTTTTCACTGATATGATAACCGGGCGTATCAAGAAAGATAATCTGCCCCTGCTCCGCCGTAAGGATACCGCGGACGGAGCTGCGCGTGGTCTGCGGCAGTGCAGAAACAATCGATACTGTCCCGCCGCAAACACTGTTTAGAAATGTTGATTTTCCGGCAGAGGGGCGTCCGATAATACATACGACGCCGCTCCGCATTTTTTTATCCGGCATATTTAATAGTCCCGCTCGATATTACCGAACATTCGATAAACATACCGGTAAAAGCCGTAATTTAATATATTTTGCACAAATTAACACGCTTCGCACGTACTGCATGGCAACTGCACTGCAATCTTATCTTCAACTAAGGCAAGCACCTTTGTCGGACAGCCCGTAATACAGATACCGCAAGAATCGCACAGATCGTAATTAACTTCGGGGATTCCGTTGATAACTTTTATTGCACCTTTCGGACAGTTCTTTTCACACTTCATACATTTGATACAGCCGCGCTTACAATTTTTCATAATAACGGCTTTTCTCGGATTTCTACATGAACAAAGGGCAATGGAACCTTTCCGGGAAGTAGATACGGTTGTCAGTATGTGCTGAGGACACGCCGCGACACAGACTGCGCAGCCGGTACATTTTTCATAATCGACGTGCGGGATTCCGTCTTCCCCAACATGGATGGCATCAAAAGGACAGGCCATTTCGCAGTCACCGAGACCGATACAGCCCCAATCGCATTCCCGCAATCCGTTTACGGAAATCTTTGCAGCACGGCAGGTTTTAACACCGACATAATCCGCCTTTTCCTTACAGACATCATGGGAGCCTTGGCAAAGTAAAACCGCTACTTTAGCATCCGCATCAGCAGTTACCCCCATAATCGCACCGACTTTCGCCGCAACGGGACCGGCGCCGACGGAACAGCCGTTTACCGGCGCATTGCCGCTTGCAACCGCAGCCGCAAAACCGTCACAGCCCGGAAAACCGCATGCGCCGCAGTTTGCACCGGGAAGCACCTCACGGATTTTCGCAACCGTTTCATCAGGCGCTACATAAAACAGCTTTTTAAAAAAGCCTAATAAAAAGCCTATCGCTAACGATAAAATCAGCGAAACGATAAGCGTTAAAATAATTATTTGCATACTCTTTTTTACACTCCTCTAAATCATGCCTGCAAAGCCGCCGAATGCCAAAGATAACAGAGCGGCAGCGATAAACAGGATAGGAGTACCTTTGAGGTACTTAGGTATCGGGGCAATGTCGATACGCTCGCGCAAACCGGCAAACAAAACCATTGCCAACATATAGCTGATTGCGACACCGATTGAGTATACCATCGACTGAATAAAGGTATAGTCGGCAGCGATAACATCGAGCGTAACCGCAAGAATGGCACAGTTCGTGGTAATCAGCGGTAAGTACACCCCCATCGCCGAATACAGAGCAGGCGCCGACTTCTTTAAGTAGAACTCTACCAACTGAACCAAACTCGCAATAACCAAGATAAAGAGCAATGTCTGTAAGAAACCGAGATCGTATGGTGCCAGCACAAGCTTATATAACGGATAAGTTGCCGCTGTTGCGATAACCGTAACAAAGAGAACCGCCCATCCCATACCGGTGGATTTTTTCACATCGGAGGTCATACCGATAAACGAACACAGTGCAAGGAAGCGGATAAAGACGATATTCTTAACGAATACCGCAGCAAGAAAAATCTTAAACAGTTCCATTTTCAGTTCCCTCCTTTGCAGGCGCTGCAACGGCCGCGGGTTCGGCACCAGCCTCAGATTGGGTCGCAGGGGCAGCGGCTTGTTTTTCCGCTTCAGCCTTTAACGCGGCTTCTTTTTGTGCAGCCTCCGCCTTGAGCGCAGCTTCTTTCGCCAGCTCAGCTTCCCGTAATGCGGCAGCCTCTTTCAGTGCCGCTTCTTTTAATACGGCTGCTTTCCGTATTTTCCGCTGCTTTTGCTGATCTTGTACCAAATAGGTTAAGGCAATCATTACACCAAATACAAAGAAACCGCCGGGAGAATTCGCAAAGAACTTAATAAGGTAGTCATCCGGCAACAAGCGCACACCAAGCACGGTACCGGTACCCAAAAGCTCACGGATGGCAGACATCACAACCAGCACCCACGTAAAGCCCATCCCCATGCCCAATGCATCCGCCATCGCTTTTAAAGGAGATTCCTTTGAAGCAAACGATTCGACACGTCCCATAATGATACAGTTTACAACGATGAGTTTAATAAAAATACCCATCGATTCGGAGAGCTCCGGTAAAAAGGCCTGCATCAGAAGGTCTACGATAGTGGTAAACGATGCGATAACAATAATAAAGATAGGAATACGGATATCATTCGGAATAAACTTTCGGAACATACTGATAATCATCTCGCTCAACACAATAACGAAAGTCATTGCAAGCCCCATTCCAATACCGTTTGCAACGGAAGTGGTAATGGCGAGCGCGGAACAAAGTCCAATCATCAGCATAATGAGGGGGTTTTCTTTCACCAACCCGTTTGTAAAAATGCGTACATACTCTTTCATAACCGTTCTCCTTAGTTTCCGCTGCCGGAGCCGCCGAGACCTTGGCTGCTCATGTATGAAGAAGCGGCATCGACGGCGATTTTTACCATGCGGGTAACAGCCGTAGAGGTAATCGTAGCGCCGGCAATCGCTTGAACATCGCTTCCCAGCGCAAAAGCATCGGTAGTAGGCTTATTACGGAACTGTCCGATAAACGGTTCATCCTTCGCTTTTGTTCCGATACCGGGTGAATCGGTTAATACCAAAAACTGAATCATCCTCAGCTTTTCTTCCGTGTCGATACCGATAAGAATAGTCGCCTGATCATAGGTATGACCACTCACCGTTACGATGATTCCCGTAGGCTTATCCCCCTGCAATGCGATAAAAGTATCGCCAAACGCTATTTTATCAACTAACTTCGGCATTCCTTCGGTAACAGGTCGAAATGAATCCGCCTCGGGAAAAATTGCTTGAAGCGCAAGTTTCGTTTTTGCTTCCTTTGAGGCGAGAATGCGGGGAGAGGTAAGCATATTGACCGCCGCAAGCGCAAGACAAGCAACAACAGTATAGAGCGCCAACGTAACGGATAATTTCATCATCTGTTTCATTTTGCACCTTCCTTGGCTGCCTTAACGGGCTTTACATATCCGTATTTCTTCTGAATCAGCCTATTTAAGAATGTAACGACCGAATTCATAATCAAAATGCTGTACATAACGCCTTCCGGCATTCCGGCGAACAGGCGCATCAAGGCGGTAATTAAGCCGCAGCCGGCGCCAAAAATAATCTGCCCCTTAAAGGTTACAGGGGATGTTGCATAATCGGTAGCCATAAAAACAGCGCCGAACAGCAAACCGCCGCTTAACAGCGTGAGCAACGGATCGATACCGGCAAGCGCGGTTACCGCCACAGCTGTTACTACCATAGAAACGGGAATTTGCCATTCAATAACGCGGGTAACCAGCAAGTAGACGAAACCGATGAGAATAAGCACTGCGCTCGATTCGCCGATACAGCCGCCGTGATCTCCTAAAAAGAGTTTAAGATATACATCGCTTGAGGAAGATAATCCCATCTTCTCTGCGATTGCAGCTGCGGTAGAAATACCGCCTTCCGACATTTTAAGGTACGAAAGCGGTGTGGCAGTACTCACTGCATCAAAACCGTGATGCGGCGCAACCCACGAAGTCATCAAGCGTGAAAAACTGACAAAGGCAAACGCACGGCCTACCAATGCAGGGTTAAACGGATTTGCGCCGAGCCCACCGAAAAACTCTTTTGCAACAACAATAGCAAAGATTGCGGAAACAACCACAATCCAAATAGGAATAAGCGGCGGTAAAACAAGCGCCAACAGTAAACCGGTTACCACAGCAGAGCAATCCTTTATGCGGATATCCTTGCCCATAGCTTTACGGAATGCCGCTTCGGAACCGACTGCAACGCCTACCGAAACAATAATGCGGATGAGCGCCGGCACCCCATACAGATAAATACCGTACAGCGCAAGCGGAGCAAGCGCAATCAGTACGTGTATCATCAGTTTTCTGGAAGTTACGGGACTTGCAATATGCGGTGCGGGGGAAAGGTAAATTTCATTCTTGTCTGATTCGCCCATAATTTATTTTCCTCCTTGCGCAGCGGCTGCTTTTGCAGCTTCTTTTTGCTTCGCTTCACGTAACAGCTGTTTTCCAACCTTGAATCGCTGGACAAGCTTTATACGAGCAGGACATACATAAGAACAGACACCGCATTCAATGCAGTCCATAAGCCCGTAGCGAACGGCTTCATCCAGCTTATTTGCTTTTAGAGCGCGAACAATAAGCACCGGTGAAAGGCGGCAGCTGCAATTTGTTACGCATTTACCGCAGCCGATACAGGGACTTTCTTCATCAATATTGACTTCTTCCCGTGTTAAGAAAAGAACGCCCGACGTATTCTTCTGAATGGGAAAATCGGCGCTTTTCATCGCGAAGCCCATCATTGGACCGCCGGAAATAATCTTGGTAACGCCCGGCTTTAAACGTACTACTTCGGGAATAAGGTCGCCGATACAAGTACCAATCGGAGCTATCGCATTAATCGGATTTTCACAAGCGCCGCCGCTAATCGTAAGCGGACGGTCGATTAATGGCATCCCCTTACGGAACGCATCGGAAATCGCCTTCATTGTTCCCACATTCTGAACAATACACCCGATCTGGAACGGAAGCCCGCCGGAAGGAATTTCTCTACCGACAACAGCAGACGTCAAGCTTTTTTCTCCGCCCTGCGGATATTTTGTTTTGCATAATTCAACGGAAATGTCGTAGGCGCCCGGCCCGACAGGATTTTGTTTTATCTTTGCAATCGCTTTTTCAAACACCGGAACCAGATGTGTTTTGTTATCTTCAAGCGCAATAATCCCCTTATCGGCGCCGGTAATGTGCATAATGATCGCCATTCCGTCTATAATCGTTTCGGCGGAATGATACATCGAAGCGGCATCGGTACATAGATACGGCTCGCATTCTGCAGCATTACCTAAAATGTAGTCTATTTTAGCATCTTTAGGAGGGCTCAATTTAACATGTACAGGGAAAGAAGCGCCGCCCATACCGGTTATACCGGCCTCGCGGATACGCTTAATAGCGTCCTCTTTTGTGCAGGTGAAGGGATCAAGCGGCTCCATAAAAGACTCGGAAGTGTCCTCGCCCGCTTGAATTGCGATACAAAGTGCGTCCGTGTTACCGGTAACGAGATGGGGTTCTATTTTCTTTACAGTACCGGAGATCGAAGCGTGCACGGGTGCAGACATAAATTTGTCCGTTTCCGCTATTTTTTGACCTCGTACAACCGTATCTCCAACTTTTACTAACGGAGTATTCGGAGCACCGCCTTGGGTAACCGGAATCCACACCATCTTTGTAGACGGCATAACGGCCAAGACTTCGGATTCGGCGGAAATAAATTTCCGCTCGGGAGGATGGCATCCTCCTTTAAATGATTTAGTACTCATTCTTTTATTATATAAAACATCATATATTCAGTCAAGAAAAAATCCACGATTAAATCAGGAGAAACGCATCAGACTCCTTCCCAGATTTCCCCGCAAAATCAGGGCGCTGTTCAAGCAGAATTGAACCTCTTCACGGTTCAAATGCTCGCCCAGCCCCCTGATTTTGCGATTTATATTTACCCGTCTGATGCTTTTCCCTCTTTGCTGGAAAAATGAAAGGTACTATCGGCAAACGGTAAAAACTGATAAACTAATAAATTGATTAAACTATTAAGAGTATCACGGCCACAGCCGACATAAACAGGGATATAGAGAATAGAGTAATCCGTGTATTACGGCATTGCCAATTAATGCATAATTATGCATTATGAAAGCTCAGTGGCTTATTATATGGTAAGGAGTAGAAAGAATGAGTATGAAACCGATGTTGAGGAGCAATATCTGTTTAAATGCACATCCTCAAGGGTGTAAAAAAGCGGTTGAAGATCAAATCGCGTATACAAAAAAGCGAGCTGCTACCCATCCGGCGGGAACGGCTGTGCCGAAAAACGTGTTGGTGGTCGGCTGTTCCGGCGGGTACGGACTGGCAAGCCGGATTACGGCAGCGTTCGGCTATGGGGCTACAACCATCGGCGTGTCCTATGAAAAAGCCGGTTCCGAAAAAAAATGGGGAACCCCCGGTTGGTACAACAACTTAGCGGTTGATACCGCTGCAAAAGAGGCGGGGCTTGTATCCGTTACCATCGACGGCGATGCATTCTCCGATACCATCAAAGAACAGGTCATTGCCGAAGCAAAAAAACTGGGCATACAGTTTGATTTGATTGTCTACAGTGTGGCAAGCTCCGTGCGTACCGATCCCGAGACCGGCGTTACCTACCGCTCGGCGCTCAAGCCCTTCGGAAAGCCGTTTACCGGCAAAACCCTCGACCCGTTCACCGGCGCTTTGACGGAAATTACCGCAGAACCGGCAACTGACGAAGAAGCCGCCGCTACCGTAAAGGTCATGGGCGGTGAGGATTGGCAGCGTTGGATAGAAAAACTCGGCGCTGCGGATCTGCTTGCACAAGGATGTATTACGGTTGCGTATTCCTACATTGGGCCGGAAGCTACACAAGCGCTGTACCGCAAGGGCACCATCGGTAAAGCGAAGGAACACTTGGAAGCCACCGCCCATGCATTGAACACCAAGCTCGCTGCCCTAAAAGGACAAGCCTTTGTGTCGGTTAACAAGGGACTGGTAACCCGTGCAAGCGCCGTTATTCCGGTTATTCCGCTCTATTTGGCTAGCCTTTTTAAGGTGATGAAGGAAAAAGGCACACACGAAGGCTGTATCGAACAGATCAACCGCCTTTTTGACAGCCGCCTGTATACGGTGGACGGGGTTATCCCAACGGACAGCGAACACCGTATCCGCATCGACGACTGGGAGTTGGACGAAGGGGTGCAGTCCGCCGTTGCCGCGATTATGGCAACCGTTACCGACGAAACCAGCCGCGAACTTACCGATGTGGATGAATATCGGCACGACTTTTTGGCGATTAACGGGTTTGATATTGCCGGCATCGATTATGATGCCGAGATTGACCGGTTCGACCGGATATAAGAGCCATCTCTCCTGTTGAGTACAACGGTACGGAACCACCTATGCCGGTGTATGTTAACAGGATCAGGTTGGATATTTTACACAATGCCGGCGATATAGTTGAAGATGAACCGGCATCGACACAGAGTAAGAATATGAACGAAAAATTTATTTTGAATGTCTTTGACAAATTTGAAAAGAGCTCGGCAGTGCTGCTCCATATAAAGGAAGGCGAAGCGGAGCTGACGTTGAAAAAAGAAGCGGCGTATCAGAATGTGCAGGCTGCCGTGCCGTTTGCAGTGCAAAATACACCGATGCAGCCTGTTGCCGGTGTGGACACAAACGGATATGCGGCAGCAGGCACCATGAGCGCCGGAGCGGCTCCTCATGGAGCGGCTCTGATGTCCCCCGCAGTTGCAACGGGAATATCGACTGGGGCAGAAAGCAATCCGACAAGCGCAAATTCCGTAGGTGCAGCGGCCAATACCATCTCCGGTACTGATGCAAACCTCGTAACGGTAAAAAGCCCCATTGTCGGTTCATTCTACCGCTCACCCTCCCCTGATGCTCCCGCGTATGTTGAAAAGGGGGCTAAGGTTTCAAAAGGGCAGCCGCTGTGCATCCTCGAAGCAATGAAGATGATGAACACCCTTGAGTGCGAATACGACGGAACGATTGAAGAAATTCTTGCGGTAAACGGTGATTTGGTTGAGTTTGACCAGCCGCTCTTTATAATCAGGATTTAGATATGATACGGAAAATGCTGATTGCAAACCGCGGTGAAATTGCTGTCCGCGTTATCCGCGCCTGCCGTGAAATGGGTATTGAAACGGTCGCCGTATATTCAACTGCCGATAAAGAATGTCTGCATGTGCAATTAGCGGATCATGCAGTGTGTATCGGACCGCCGCCTTCCTCCAAAAGCTATTTGAACAAGGACGCGCTGATTACCGCCGCCCTCTGTACCGGCTGTGATGCGATACACCCCGGTGTCGGCTTCCTTTCAGAAAATGCAGATTTCGCACGTGAGGTAGAAAAATCCCGTATGTTCTGGATTGGACCAAAACCCGACACTATCGAAATGCTCGGCGATAAAGTAAGAGCGCGGGAAACCGCTCAAAAAAGCGGCTTGCCGATTACCCCCGGGTCTGCCGGTGCAATTACGACAAAAGAGCAAGCTATAGAAACCGCAAATAAATGCGGGTATCCCGTTATCATTAAAGCAGCCTCAGGCGGCGGCGGCAAGGGAATGCGTATTGTCTGGAAAGAAGCCGACTTAGCCGAAAACCTCGCCATCGCGTCTTCGGAGGCGGAAGCCAATTTTGCCGACGGCACAGTCTATATTGAAAAATACTTGAGCGACCCGCGACATGTTGAGCTGCAGGTTATCGGCGATGGAGCCGGAGGTGTTGCAATCCTTGGTGAACGTGATTGCTCGGTACAGCGGAATCACCAAAAATTGATAGAAGAAAGCCCTTCTCAGGCAGTCAGCGATGCAATGTACGATGCGATGTGCTCCGGCGCCAAAAAGCTTTTTTCTACGCTCAACTATTGCGGAGCGGGTACCATCGAGTTTCTCGTTTCCGGCGAGCAGTTCTATTTTATGGAAGTAAACGCACGTGTACAGGTGGAACACCCCGTCTCCGAAATGGTAACCGGCACCGACATTATCCGTGAGCAGATTACCGTGTGTACGGGCGGCAAGATGACGCTTCCCGATGGTGTGCTACCGGTAAAGGGCTGGGCAATCGAAGCCCGTATCAATGCGCGCACACCCGGGTTGATTACAAACTTGCGAGTACCCGGCGGAAATGGTGTCCGGTTCGATGGATTTTTATATCAGGGTTATAAGGTAGTGCCTTTCTACGATTCAATGACCGCTAAGCTAATCGTGCATGGAGCGGATCGGGCACAAACCATTAAAAAACTGCTGTGTGCGCTGGATGAGCTACACATCGAAGGGATCCAAACCAATATCGAAGAGCAAAAAAAGATTTTACGATCTGCTCAATTCCAATCGGGAACCTTCGGCACCAGTCTCTATGCACAGTTATTTGAGGGAGAAAAATAATGGAATGTCCTCATTGTAAAAAACAATATGAACGAGAAACACTTTTGAAACACTTAATGGTATGCCCCGACTGCGGCTACCACATGCGGATGGATGTCCCCGACCGGATTGCCTATCTTACCGACAAAGATACGTTTGAAGAGCTTGATACAACGCTTAGGACGATGAATCCCATTCAAATGGCAGGTTATGAAGAAAAAATCTCCGCCGCGGAGGCAAAAACCTCGATGAATGAAGCCGTTGTTACCGGCAAATGTAAGATCGAAGGCAGAGATGCACTGCTGGGCATTATGTCGTTCGACTTTCTCGGCGGTTCTATGGGTTCAGTTGTCGGAGAAAAAATTTCCCGGCTTATGCTAAAGGGTGCAGCGGAACGGATACCGGTGATTATCTACGCAACGTCGGGTGGTGCGCGTATGCAGGAAGGGCTTTTTTCGCTCATGCAGATGGCAAAAACCTCAAGCGCGGCGGCGGAGTTGGACGACAAGGGAGTTCCTTTCTTTCTTATGCTCTGCGACCCCACGACAGGCGGCGTAACAGCAAGTTTTGCGATGCTCGGCGATGTAATTGCGGCGGAACCCAATGCGCTTATCGGTTTTGCAGGGCCGCGTGTTATTGAAGGTACCATCCACCAGCAGCTGCCGGAAGGCTTTCAGCGCGCCGAGTTCCAGCTCAAAAAAGGCTTTGTTGACCGCATTGTGCCGCGCATCGAGCAAAAACACTTTTTTGCTGTGATGATCGACGCGCACATGAATCCGCCGTTCGGCAAGGAAAGGAAGTAACATGAATAAAGAAAACGAACAGCTGACCGACCAAAGTGAAATTCTGTCAAGTCTCCGTGATATTGCAGACAAATATGGGCTCGATATTACCAAAGAACTTAAAACGATAAATGAAAAACTGCAAGCAAGTTCTGCAATTTCGCAAGTGTGGCGGAAAATCGAACTCGCCCGACACAATGACCGTCCACGTACCCTCGATTATATCGATATGATCTTTGATAACTTTATCGAGCTGCACGGAGATCGTTGTTTTGGGGACGATCCTGCACTGATAGGCGGTATTGCATTTATCAATGGAATACCGGTAACGGTTATCGGTAACCAAAAAGGACGGAACTTGCGGGAAACCATCGACCGGAACGGCGGTATGGCAAACCCCGAAGGCTACCGTAAAGCGCTCAGACTGATTAAACAGGCGGAAAAATTCCACCGTCCGATTATCACCTTTGTTGACACGCAGGGCGCCTATCCGGGACTCGGTTCGGAGGAACGCGGTATCGCCGAAGCTATCGCGGTAAACTTACGAGAACTGAGCCGTGTAAAAGCCCCTGTTATCTGCTTTGTCATTGGAGAAGGCGGCTCAGGCGGTGCACTCGGCATCGGAGTCGGCGATAAGGTATATATGCTGGAAAATGCGATTTTCTCGGTTATCTCTCCGGAGGGCTGTGCATCGATTCTATTGCGGGATTCAAGCAAGGCAAAGGACGCCGCCGCGATGCTGAAAATTACCAGCCACGAGGTACTCGGACTCAAGTTGATTAACGGCGTTATTGGAGAGCCGGTCGATGGCGCCCATACCAACCCGCAGCAGGCGGCCGATAAGATCCGCGCACAAATCCTGCACGACCTAGCCGATCTTTGTAAGCGCGATCCCAAAGTCTTGGTGCGCTACCGCCGCAAAAAAATACACGCAATCGGTCTTTACTCGGAGTAAAAAAAAGACCTCTCAAACAAAAAACGTTGAGAGGCTCTTACTTCTTTAAGTATTCATTCAGGAGAGCCTCTAAAAACCTAACCGTTTTTAGAGGCTCGATTAATCATCGGCAACCCCGTCAATCACTTATTTACGGTTTAATGTACCCTTAGCTGTTAAAATGTTATCCTTTAACGCAAACTTCAGCGTTCCTTCATAATGATAGGCTGCATCGGAAGCAAAAGTGTCGATTTTCAACGGTAATTTATCCCAATCCAAATCGGACATTTTTGTAGGATCACCGCCGGCTTTGAGGTATTCGGGCTTGATGACATAACCGGTATCTGTCTTTTCAGTAATATCTTTTGCAATTTTAGCTCCGGTGAGGATGTTAAAATCACCATTTGTATCGGTCGTTAACTCATAAGCCGTTGTCTTGCGGGCAAACCGTATTATAAAAGCACCGTCGGTGTTTGTTACTTGGAGTCCGTATCCCTCGACGAATTTCCAATCGGCAAGCGGAAACAAAAACAGACTGCGAAGCGCTGCCGGAATTGCCGCTTTTTTATCTGCAGCATTACCTGCATAGCGAACGGCATTAAATGCTTTTGTAGAACCTTTCAAACTGGCGCCCGAAACCGCATCGAATTTGTCATGCACCGTCTCTTGTTTTCCAAGCGTCCAATTAAAATAATTGGATTCATAATCTTGTTTGGCAATGTTCATTCTAAAGTCGATTTTGACATCGGCTTTAGCATTGGAAGCTGTAGCATCGGCAGCTCCGGATGCAAACGCAAGAACACTTGTCAAAAAAAGAACCGATAATACGAAAGTGAATTTTTTCATATTCCTTCCTCCTATTAAAGAAAATTTCGGATATTCCCGTATCATCGTAATTGTTTGCGATGGATAACATTGAAATATCGAAACACAGCATAATGAATTTCTTTTGAAAAGTAAAGTAGACGAACCAAAGGCCACAATACTGTTAGAAATCACACAAATCAGGGATACTTGACATATCCTTCTTTTTTATGTTATAAACCTGCAATTTAAATTGAAAGAGGCAATAATGACAAAGCGCTTACGGCAACACCAGTATAATCCTTGTGTACCATTCGGGGGTATAATCCGCAAGGGTTCACCCTTTCAACTGCCGGTAAGCATTATTACCGTAACCGATAAGGATACTGTTTTCTAAATGAAGACAGTATCCTTTTTTTTTGCTTGAGGAGTGTAAAATAAAAGCCGTACAAATAGCACGGCTTTTATTTACTCAAGTTTGCTCAAGCGCAAACTTGTATATCTTATGCACGTTCTCACTTCGTTGCGAACGCGCGTAAAAAGTCAATCGAAAGTTGATACTTTCTTCTTGACTTTTTATGGGAGGTTCTATGATAAACGGAAAGAAGGATATCATTTCAATGAATGATTTCACCGCAGAAGAAATTCTGCTCATTTTGAAAAAGGCGGAAGCAATAGAAAAAATGTCCGATAAAGAAAAACTTTCGCTGATGCACGGCAAAATTGTCGCAACTATGTTTTATGAACCGAGCACGCGAACAAAACTGTCATTTGAGTCGGCTGCGATGCGGCTCGGTGCAAATATCCTCTATTTTGATACGGAACATTCATCGGTTAAAAAAGGGGAGTCCTTTTCGGACACCATACGCATGGTGGAATCCTATTCGGACATCATTGTTATTCGCCATCCGATGGACGGAGCGGCGCGCCTTGCAGCTTCCGTTTCGCATAAGCCGGTGTTAAACGGCGGCGACGGTTCAAACCAGCATCCAAGTCAAACGCTCCTTGATTTGTATACCATTATGAAAGAAAAAGGCACTTTGGAAAATCTCCATATTGCTTTTACCGGTGATTTAAAATACGGGCGTACCGTCCATTCGTTGGCTAAAGCCCTCAAGCATTTTCATCCGGTTATCTACTTTGTTTCTCCGTCAAACCTTGCCATGCCGCAATATCTGCTTGACGATTTGGATGATGCAGGGGTTACCTACTATATAGAAGAAAACTTTACCGGCTGTTTGGATAAACTCGATGTATTTTATATGACCCGCATTCAGCGCGAACGTTTCCCCGATCCGGAAGAATACGAAAAGGTGAAAGGCGTTTATATCATCAATAGGGGCAACATAGAAGGGAAGTGCAAAGACGATATGATTATCCTGCATCCGCTGCCGCGTGTGAATGAAATCGATGTGGATTTGGACACTACAAAATATGCGCGTTATTTTGAACAAGCGCGGAACGGCATCCCGATTAGACAGGCAATGATGATGCTCTCTCTAGAACAATAAAAGCTCAAGAAGCAATGAGGTATTAAACCGTCCGTGCGAATAACGGAACTACAAGAAGGAGTTGAATGATGGAATTACAGATAACTGCATTGGAAAACGGAATAGTGATTGACCATATACCGCCGGAGCGTACCTTTGCGATCGTCAAAATGCTGAAATTAAAAGAGTATACCGATATGGTAACCGTCGGTTTTAATTTGCATAGCAAGGCGCACAATAAAAAAGGCCTGATTAAGATTGCCGATAAAACATTGACCAAATCGGAGCTGGCAAAAATTTCGCTGTTGGCACCTCATGCGACGGTGAATATTATTAAAGACAGTAAGGTTGTACAGAAAATACCGCTTGAATTGCCAGATGAAATTGAAGCATTTATACACTGCGAAAATTTTAAATGTATTTCAAATAATGAAGCGGTACCGTCGCGGTTTATAAAGGTACATTCGCATGGACAGGACTGCTACAAGTGTTTTTACTGTGAACGGGTCACTCCGGTCGCCGACATTAAGCTTAATTTAAATTAGCGGAGAAGCGGTATGGAACACCGGTGCGGAAAAAAGCATTTTGAAAAAACCGAAATTGTTTCCCATGAATATGCGGGAGCCGATTGTTACTGTCTTACCGTCCGATTGCCGCGGAGGCTGGAAGGCACCGATCTTCCCCGTGCGGGACAGTTTTACATGATCAGTTTGCACGATAAATCCCATATTTTACCCCGCCCCATCAGTCTGCATTCATTTGATGAGAAACAGGGGTCTTTGAGCTTTGTATATCGCCCCATAGGCGCCGGCACACAAGAATTAACGCAGTACCGTGCCGGTGAAAGCCTTGCTATTCAAGGCCCCTTGGGGAACGGCTTTATGGTTCCTTCCGCCGGCTCTTGTCATATTATTGCGGGCGGCGGTATAGGACTTGCACCGCTGCCTCAACTGATACGGACGATTCGGAGTAGGCAGTCGGAAGCGCGCATTATTTTTTTTGCAGGAGGACGCGACCGGCATATTCAAGAACTTATCGATTTTTTTGCTTTGCCTGCGGATATTGAACTCATCCTTTGTAGTGATGACGGCAGCCTCGGTATTAATGGCTTTGTACCGGACGTACTTTCAGCGTATATTGAAAAATATCGCAGTAGAGGGGCTTCCTCTGCGGACATTGCGATGATCTATGCCTGCGGGCCAACTGCAATGCTGAATAAAATACGTGCGTTTTCGCAGTCGGCGCAGTTACCCTGTCAGCTTTCCCTTGAGCGCCGGATGGCTTGCGGTGTGCGCGCCTGTATGGGATGTTCCATTCAAACGGCTGCGGGGGTTAAAAAAGTATGCGCCGATGGCCCTGTTTTCGATTCGCTTTTATTCCCGCACGAATTGCCGTAACAATGAGAGAATGATATGAGCAAACTTACACTGGATTTTTTAGGTTTACATTTAGCGAACCCGTTGATGACGGCGAGCGGCTGCTTCGGCTACGGTACCGACTATGCGGATTTCTTTGATCCGAATATACTCGGTGCAGCGGTGCTGAAAGGTTTAACGCTTGAGCCGCGGGACGGTAATGCAGGAGTGCGGATTGCAGAAACGCCGTCCGGTATGCTCAACTGCGTCGGTTTGGAAAATGTCGGCTATGATGAGTTTGTGCGGCGGGTATTGCCGGAAATCCTTCCGCAGCTACACATTCCGTTGATTATTAATATTAACGGCAAAACCGCAGAAGAATATGCGGAACTTGCCGCCCGTCTGAACGACATCGCGGAAGTTGCGGCCATAGAGCTCAATATTTCCTGCCCGAATGTAAAGCATGGAGGGATGGCTTTCGGTACCGATCCGGCGCAAACGGAGCGGGTGGTCTCGCTGGTACGGGCGGCAAGCCGGAAACCGCTCATCGTGAAGCTGTCGCCGAACGTTACCGACATTACGGTTTTTGCCCGCATCGCGGAGGCTCAAGGAGCGGATGCGCTGTCGCTGATTAACACGGTTTCCGGTATGGCAATCGACATCAATACGCAAAAGCCTCTGCTCGGCAATATTTTCGGCGGACTGTCCGGACCTGCGGTAAAACCCATCGCGGTCAGGATGGTCTATCAGGCGTCGCAGGTTACGTCGCTGCCGATCGTCGGAATGGGCGGTATACGGACTGCCGAGGACGCAATCGAATTTATACTTGCAGGCGCTTCGGCAGTTGCGGTCGGCTGCGGTCTTTTTAACAATCCTTGCGCTGCGGTAGAAATACTTGACGGTCTTGAACGATACTGTGAAAAGCATCAAACTGCCGTTACGGATTTGGTTGGCCGCAGCCATCCCGATAGAGGAACTGCATACCGCAGCAGACTCAAACACCGCGGCACTGTTCGCAGTACCGTTCAATAAGAAGAGAGTAAGGGAGTCTCGAAAGCAAACAGCTTTTGGGATACCCTGATCCCGGAGGAGTTTTACAATATGGAAAAGACACAATGCGGAACTATCAGCAGCGCTGTTCGTGAAAAATTGATTGTTGCGTTGGACTATGACACGCTCGACCAAGCAGCCGCCCTCGTGGAGCAGCTCGGCGATAGCGTTACGGTGTATAAGGCTGGGTTGGAAATTTTCTTACGGACGAAGGGAGCCATTGTCGATTATTTGCACGGAAAAAACAAAAAAGTATTTTTGGATTTAAAGTTCCACGATATTACCAACACGGTAGTACAGGCCTGCCTTTTTGCGGCGGAGCAAAACGTGTTCATGTTCAATGTGCATTGTTCCAACAGCGAAAAAACCATGCGGGCAGTCGCCGAGATGCTCAAAGAAAAAGGTTCTCGGAGCATTTGCATCGGCGTAACGGTCTTAACCAATTTAAACGCACAAGACTTACAACAATTCTACGGAGCAGCCGTCGATGTCAAAACAACCGTCGAAGCGATGGCGGCCGCTGTCAGCAATGCCGGTTTACAGGGTATTGTCTGTTCCGCTCAGGAGGCTGGCGCTATTAAACAGCGTTTCGGCAAGAATTTCATTACCGTATGTCCGGGAGTTCGACCTGCCTTTACCCAAAGCAGCTCGTATGCTCAAAGCCGCAAAGAAGATCAGGCGCGGGTGATGACTGCCTATGAAGCGGTAAAAAACGGAGCCGATTATTTGGTGGTCGGTCGCCCGATTACCCAACATCCCGATCCCGTTCAGGCTGTATATGCGGTTTTGGAGGAAATTAGAGGGAACCTCTAAAAACTTCAGTTTTTTAGAGGTTTTCCTTAAGTTTATTTGCGATGTCTTTGTTTAAGTCATTATAACATAGAGACTTAAACAAAAACTCGTCGGGCATCTCTAAAAATCTAACCGAGTTTTTAGAGATGCCCTAGACTGGCAACGGAGGGCTAAACGGTGCTCATACTCAAAAACGGAAAAACCGTCCGCAACGAAATTATCGACCTTGTAATCAACGGCGATATAATTGAAGATATCATCATCAAACAGGGGCTGTCCGCTCAGCACTGCATAAAAGAAGTGGATGCCGTACAGGATTCACAAGAGATTGATTTGGAAGGCCGCCTCGTTATGCCGGGCATTATCGACCTGCACACCCACATGAGAGATCCGGGGCTTACTCATAAAGAAGATTTTTATACCGGTTCGCGTGCTTGTGCAAAAGGCGGCATAACGACTTTTTTTGATATGCCGAATACGCAGCCGCCGACGGTAACGGCTCAGGCGCTTACGGAAAAAATTGCACAGGCGGCGCGGGTTTCAGCCGTTAATTTCGGCTTTCACTTCGGCGCTTCAAAAAACAATAATATTGATGAAATCCGGCGCGTTATCGGCAGCGGTCAGGCGCGCAGTACGAAGGTGTTTATGAATGTAAGCACCGGTCTTATGCTGATTGAAGACACCGCTCTGCTGGCTGAAATTTTTAAGGTCGGCGGCTTGGTCTTTGTGCATGCCGAAGCGGAGATGATCGACAAAGCGATTGAGCTGAATGCCCGCTATGGGAACGGTCTGTATATTTGCCATATTTCTTCCGAAGAAGAGATGCGGACGGTCATCAAGGCGAAGCAAAATCCTGAATTACATAACCGGCAGCATCCCATCTATGCGGAAGTAACGCCTCATCATCTTTTTTTACACACCGGTATGCGCGAAGCGAGTACCGAAGCCAATATGCTGTTGCGGATGAAGCCCGAACTGAAAGCGCAATCCGATACTGCATTTTTGATGCAGGCCATTCGGGACGGCTACGTCGATACCATCGGCACCGATCACGCGCCTCACACACTGGATGAGAAATTGACAAAGCTGACTTTCGGCATACCGGGCGCCGAAACCTCGCTGGCGCTGATGCTCACTGCGGTGGCGGAAGGAGATATCACGCTGCCGCTGCTTCAAAAGCTGATGAGTGAAAATCCTGCTGCAATCCTCGGGCTAACGCGCAAAGGTGTACTTGCAAAAGGCGCCGATGCCGATATTACCGTTGCCGACACCGCGGTACACTGGCAGCTTGGCCGAAAGGACATCGCATCGAAATGCGGATGGTCGCCTTTTGAGGGCTGGAACTTTATCGGTAAAAATTATATGACTATTGTAAACGGCAACATAGTCTACCGTGACGGCCGTTTTGCCGCCGATTTACAGGAACGTCCCGCCGGACGTTTCGTATTTCAGACATAGGGCAACCGCATCACAATTTGTTTTAAGCGGTTGGCTTCCTTCTGTACGAAATTTTAATAAAATTTCGTACAGTTTTTTCAAGAGAAGGGTAAACGCATCAGACAGAATAGATCAGAATCGCAGAATAAGTGAGGTAGGGAAACCATTTGAACCGCGAAGAGGTTCAACTCTGGTTGAACGACCTCACTTATTCTGCGGGGCGTTGAAAACAGTCTGATGCATTTACCCGATTAGGAGTATGATGATGAGTATTGTGTGTAATTCGATTTGTCGTGATAAAAAAGAAATAGAAATTGCGGTTGCCCGCACGCTCTTTGAGGTAAAAGCCGTCAAGATTAACGTTGCGGAACCCTTTACCTTTGCTTCGGGGATACGCAGCCCTATCTATTGCGATAACCGCTCTCTTTTAGGTTGGCCTCAACAGCGCACTCTCATTACAGAGGCTTTTACACAATTAATTCCTGCCGATACCGATGTGATTGCGGGTGTCGCTACGGCAGGGGTTCCGTGGGCTGCCTTCATTGCAAATGCCTTGAACAAACCGCTTGCCTACGTACGTTCCGCGCCGAAAGATCACGGAACGGGCAGCACAATAGAAGGAGCGGCCGTTGCAGGTAAGAAGATAGCGCTTATCGAAGATTTAATCTCGACGGGGAAGAGCAGCCTCGGTGCGGTGAAGTCCTTACGTGCAGCCGGAGCCGCCGAGGTGAGTTTAAAAACGATTTTTTCTTATCAATTTGCGCAAGCTGATGCCAATTTTAAAAACGAAAACTGTCCATTTGAATCGCTCTCCCGTTTTTCGGTTTTAATTGAGCTCTTGCAAAAAGAAAAGTATTTAAGCCCCGAAGAAGCCGCTATCGCGCTTGAATGGAACAAGGAACCCGAAACTTGGTTTGACCGTGTACGGCGCGGGTAAGCGGAAGCAACCCTTTCTTTCGGTGGTTTATATCAGCTGATTGAGTTTTTCGCTGATAAATTCGCTCTTTTCTTTTAAGCCGATAGAGCCGGTTTCGAGCATGATGACGTTCGGTTGCTTTGCATCGAGTTTAACCCGCCCGGCCGACTCTTTTATCATGCGGAGCAATTTATCGATAGAAATCTTTGAGACCTTCGCAAAGGTGATGCGCACGGTGCCGTTCCGCTCTTTAAGCGAGGCGATTGCGAGTTTTGCACAGATAATTTTGATTTCGGCAAGAGAAAGCAGGCTTTCTGCTTCTTCCGGAACGGGGCCAAACCGGTCGGACAGTTCCGCGTAGAGCCTATCCAGTTCTTCCGCGGTACGGACGGCGGCGATTTTTTTGTATATTTCCATCTTTGTTTCCGGCACGCGGATATAGCTGTCGGGGATAAAGCCCGTGTACTCAAGCTCTATGACCGGTTCCGTCTCAGGCTCGTAACCGGCGTTTTGCAGCCGTTCCACCGCCTCTTCCAGCAGGCGAAGGTAAAGGTCAAAACCGACGGAATAAATATCGCCTGACTGCTCTTTTCCCAACAGATTCCCTGCGCCGCGGATTTCCATATCCTTCATTGCAATTTTAAAGCCGGAGCCGAGTTCCGTAAAATCGGAGATAACCTGCAGCCGCTTCATCGCAACCTCCGACAACGCCTTGTTTTCGGGATAGAGGAGATACGCGTATGCCTTTCTGTCGGAACGCCCGACGCGGCCGCGCAGTTGGTACAGCTGCGAAACGCCGTACATATCGGCGCGGTCGATGATGATGGTGTTCGCATTGGGGATGTCGATACCGTTTTCGATGATAGTAGTCGCGATAAGGACATGAAAGCCGCCCATGTTGAAGCGGCGGAAAATATCTTCAAGTTCGGTAGCGCTCATCTGTCCGTGGGCAATATCGATAAGCACTTCGGGGATGAGCTGCTGGATTTTATACCGTGTTTCTTCGAGGCTCTCCACGCGGTTATGCAGATAGAACACCTGTCCGCCGCGGTCAACTTCAAAACGGATCGCCTGCGCAATTTTTTCAGGGTCAAACGGAGAAATAACGGTTTCTACCGGACGGCGGTTTTGCGGCGGTGTGGTTAAAAGGCTCATGTCGCGGATTTTTAACAGACTGATATGCAGGGTACGCGGGATGGGGGTCGCACTCAAAGAGAGGCAGTCGATATTCGTCTTCATCTGTTTGAGCCGCTCCTTGTCTTTAACCCCGAACCGCTGTTCCTCGTCAACAATCATCAGTCCCAAATCTTTAAACTGCACGTCTTTTTGGATAACTCGGTGTGTACCGATAACGATATCCAGTTCGCCGTTTTTCAGCTGAGTCAGCACTTTTTTCTGTTCAGCCTTGGGAACAAAGCGGGAAAGCCGTGCGAGTTTTACCGGAAATTTTTGAAAGCGTTCTTGAAAGGTATCAAAGTGCTGCTCCGCGAGAATGGTGGTCGGAGCTAAAAAGGCAGCCTGCTTTCCGCTCATCACCGCCTTAAAAGCCGCCCGCATTGCAATTTCCGTCTTACCGTATCCGACGTCGCCGCAGATGAGCCGATCCATCGGTATCGGTTTTTCCATATCGGTCTTTACATCGGCAATACAGGTCAGCTGATCTTCGGTCTCTTCATACGGGAAGGCAGCCTCAAAAGCGGTTTGCCATTCGTTGTCTTTCGCAAAGGCAAAACCGGCGGCGGCTTTACGGCGGGAATACAGGTCGATGAGTTTATCGGCGATATCTTCAACCGATTTTTTAACCTTGTTTTTCCGGTTTTCCCACGCCTTAGAACCGATAATATCCAGCCGCGGTGCTTCGCCTTCATTGCCGATATACCGCTGCACGAGGTTCGCCTGCTCGATCGGGATAAACACCGTTTCGTCCTGCGCGTACAGCAGGTTGATATAGTCGCGCTCATGCCCCAGCGTTTTAACGCGTTCAATCCCCTTAAACTGTCCGATACCGTAGTTGACGTGGACAACATAATCGCCGGGATTGAGTTCCACAAAGGTATCGATAACCGAGCTTCTAACCTGCTTAACCGATTTCGGGATGCGCCGCCGCCTGCCGAAAATTTCGTTTTCTTGAATAACGAGTATTTTCAGCTCGGGGATGCCGAAGCCGGAAGAAAGTGTGAGCGGCAGCACGGTAGCTTTAATATCCTTGAGCAATTCGCCGATACGGAGCGCCTGCGCATCGCTTTCCGCAAACACAAAAATACGCCAGCCTTCCTGCTGCAAATGCGTTAATTCTTCTTTTAGATACACGATGTTGCCGAAAAAACTGCGCGGCGGGTCGCAGTTAAACACAATCGACGCTCCGGTTTCGTCCGATTCTTTCAGCGTTCGGAGGAAAAGGCTCTGCGGATAGCTTTCGGTCAACTCCGCAAAGGGCAACAAAAGGCGCTGCGGCATGGGATATTCGGTAATTAAAAGGTTATGTTTGAGGTCGTCGTCAATGGCACGGGTGATTTTGTTATATAAGCCGTGATACTCCCGCTCCAGCGCCTCCACCGCGTTCCGCTGCCGGTCGTAGTCCATATACAGGAGAACTGCAGGTTTCGTAGCGCCGCCTGTACCCTGATGTCTTGAAGCGCCATCTGCATTCCGCTGTGTTGATGCAGCGCCGTGCAGATACTCAAGATAATCAAGGACGCTCGCAGGTTTTTCAAAACAGAGCGGATAAAAAAGCTCTTCACCGTCAAAAGCACGGTGTTCTTTTAAGTGCGCAATAAGCTTTTCCATGCCTTCGGCGGTAAATTCAGGCATATTCTGCACATTCCGTTCGAACGCGGCGATCCGCTCATCATCCCAGATAACTTCTTTCATCGGATAGAGCGTAAGGCTGTCAAATTCTTCAACCGAGGCCTGCGTGTGCATATCGAAGGATTTTATTTTTTCGATAGTAGTAAAGTCGAATTGGATACGGTAAGCGGTGTGTTGCGACCCTTTGTTAGCGGCGGCGCAGACATCAAGCACCTCGCCACGGAGCGCAAACTCGCCCCGGACACTTACCCGCGGCACCCGCGTATAGCCCCATTGCACCAACAGCGAGGCTATTTTTTCCGTATCGATTTCCTTACCTTTATAGAGAGTACAGGTAAGTGTTTTAAGGTAGTCGGGCGGCGGAACCGGCGTTAGAAATGCCCGCTGGGTCATAACCGTTACTGTGTTTGCTGTCGAGTTTGATATCGCTGAGTTTGGTGCCGCCAATCCGGACACCGCCTTTGACGTCAAGCCGGACGATACCGAACCGGAGACCGGTGCCCCTGCGCAGAGTTCGGCTAAAACTTGAGCACGTTCTGCAAACACTGGCGCAGAGTTTTGTACGGGGCGATATGCCATATTGCCCCACCACGGCAAAATCTGAGCTTGTAATCCTGCAATATCGAGGTCTGCGCGTAACTCTTCTATTTCTTTTTCCGTCGGTACGACGATATAGAGATTAGCGTTAAAATGCCGAACATATTCGGCAAGAAAAAAAGCGAATATACCACCTGAAAGTCCGTGTATATGATACGGAAAACGCCCTTCCCTCAAAGAGGAAAAAGCGTCTTGCATGGTCTTCCAAGAATGGATACTGTCTTGTAATGTATGTTCTTTCATCACCAATGATTCGTGTGGAGGGTTTCATACCCGCCATTTTTTACCGCCACGGACGCCATCGTTCAAGAATGTGCGTCCTTACACATTCTTGAACTACGAGTTTTTCTACCGAAAAACTCGTTTCTGCTTGGAAACACTGACGTCCTGTCAGCAGTAGCAAGTTTTTTGTCAGAAAAACTTGTCGTTGACCAGTGTACACGGACGTACACTGGTCAACAGCGCCACGGACGCCATCGTTCAGGAATGAACGTCCGTGTTTATTCCTGAACATTGAGTTTTTCTAATGAAAAACTCAATACTGTTTAGAACCACTGACATCCTGTCAGAGTAGCAATGGTGTGACAGAGCCACACCATTGCAGTCAAAACTATACACGAATGTATAGTTTTGAGGAACGCTCTGCGTCGGGGTTGTTGATTATCCGAAGAAATTGTCTTTTGTACGCCGGGTCGTTACGAAACGGGCAAGGTCAACAATATTTTTTACGATAATACGGTCGCCGTATACCTCTAACCGCCCCTGATCGGCGAATTTCCGCAGCGCATCGCCGGTTGCCTCTGCCGAAAGACCTGCCCATCGGGCGACTTCTTCAGGCGTAATGATAAAGGTACGCATCTGGGTAGAACGGTCAAGATCGGGCTGCGTTTCATCAAGCATCAAGAATACATCGCCGACACGGGCAACATTATCTTGTATCGTCAAAATCATAAATCGCCGCTTTTGGACGTAAATACGCTTTACAAAGGTCTTTAACAAACGCATTGCAATGGCCGGATTGCCGGTTAACAGAATTTCAAAGTTTTCTTTATTAAACTCGAGCGCAACAACATCGTCATACGCGATTGCGGAAGCGGAACGGGGAGAATTATCCAAAACAGCCATCTCGCCGAAGATCTCTCCCTGTTGTAAAATATCGAGATTTTTTTCCGCTCCGTTGATGATCTTAATCAACTGAACACGACCCGATTGAATTAAATAAAAGGAAGCACCGGGTTCAAATTCGGAAAAAATAACCGAACCTTTGGGGAATTTTTTTGCAAAACGGGCAAACGAGGCAAATAAATCAGGCATGAATAGCTCCTTCGCATGTAGCCTGCAATTCTTTAATCTTAGGCACCAGCAGCGGACCTGCCATCGTCAAAGCTTTATCATAGAACGGCAACGCTTTATCGGGGCGATCCATACCTTGATAGCAGAGGCCGAGGAACATCAGAATTTCTGCAAGTTTTAAAGATTTGGGAAATTGGGTGATAAAGCCGGTGCCAAGTTGAATACACCGGACATATTCCGCTTGTTTATATAAACAGCGGGCTGCCCCTAAATAGGATGCTTCGATATTTGCACCTTGCTTTAACTCGATAATCGTATGGTATTGTTTATACGCATCAGCCCACTTTTGCTGCTTTGCCAAATCTTCGGCAAGTTGGAACGTCAATTCTACAGAGGCATCATTGCTCTGTTCTGGTTGAGCAGCTCCGCCGCCGGGCGCGGCATTGACACTGCCTGTTTGCCGTGCCTCACCGAAGCTGCGCCCTGCCATCTGTGTCGAATTTGCAATAATCGGCCCGATAGCAGCCAAATACTTACCGGCCGGATAGAGCGCCCGATAGCGCGCAGCTACTTGGGCAGCTGCTTGATAATGCTGTGACTTGTAAAAAGCCGTTGCAACCGTGAATAAACCGTCTTCGTTATTCGTTTGCTGTTTACTATCCATCAACGATTCAAGTTGGTGATGAATATTTCTCAGTTGTCTGGAAAAAACCTTCAACATTTGAAGGATAATACGAGTATTCGTTTGAGCAAAGCTTTCAAATTCGGCAACCGAGAAGGTATATACGAGCGAATCGGTTAAAACCATTGCGCTTTCTTCCCGCGGATAATTCCCAAGTGCGGACTTCACCCCAAAAAACTCACCGGTTTTAATATACTCCGTTACCTGCGCGCCGGTTTCAATATCGAGCGAATTAAGTGCAATATGTCCGCTATGCAGCAAAAATACCCGAGCATCAAAATCGCCTGAAAAATAAATTACTGAATTTGCGCTGTATTGAACAGCCTTTGGCATTTTGTCCTCCGTACCACACGCAGTTCTCAACTGTAATTAACGGTAAGAACTACCTGCGATGATTATACCACACCTCGCGGAAAAAACCTAGTGTATTATACATCTTTTTGCTATAATGATCGCTATGATAGATTTGCATACTCATTCCACTGCTTCCGACGGCACTTTTTCACCGGCGGAACTGGCAGCGGAAGCCCATAAAGCCGGTCTTTCATTGTTTGCCCTTACCGACCACGACACGGTAGCAGGGGTTGCGGAAGCTCAGCAAGCGGGTAAAGTGCTCGGCATCCGTGTTTTACCGGGAATAGAAATCAGCGTTGAATGGCAGCCGGGAGAGCTGCATCTACTCGGACTTGGAATCGATATTGAAAATAAAACTCTGTGCAGTCTTATGCAGTATGCGCAGGCAAAGCGGCTGGAACGGAACCGTAAGATAATAGAAAAATTCAATGAGGCGGGAATTGTAATCGATGAAGAAAAGCTTGCCCAACTTGCCGGAGGGGCGGTAATCGGACGGCCTCATTTTGCGAAGTATCTTGTACAGGGAAAAAAAGCAAAATCCATTCAAGACGCCTTTCTTAAATATCTAGCCAAAGGACGGCCGTTTTATATTGAAAAGGAATGTTTACCGCTTGCGGAAGCGATAGAGGCTATTAAAGCCGCTCGCGGAGTTCCCGTTTTGGCGCATCCGATGTCGCTCTATCTTTCGTGGGGAAAACTGCCCGAAACGATTGCGCAATTCAAGGAGCAAGGCTTAGTAGGCCTTGAAGCATGGCATTCGGGAGCACGTTATGGGGAATGTGTGCGGCTGCAAGCATTGGCGGAAGAACTCGGATTGATTGTTACCGCCGGCAGCGACTTCCACGGTAAGAACCGTAAAGATGTGTATTTAGGCAGAACCGCAGCCCATCTCCCGATTGAAGACCGTTTTTTTACCGATAACCTGCTCCCCGCGCTTGCTGCCGTAAATGCCGACTATCGGTAAAAGCATCCGTTATAAAAACGCCCTCTAAGACGATGCGTTTTAGAGGGCGTTCACACAAGAACTTCTTGCTTCCAACATCAGCTAACGGCCGAAGCCGTTAGCCGGTCTTTTAGAACACAGTCTGCTCTGTGATGGGTGTTTGTAAGGCTTTTAAGGCTTTTTCGACAAGCGCACGGCGTAATTCTTTTTCGTCCTTTGCGTTCATTGTCGGGTTTCCGAGCGGATGCGGGATTGCTACCGCCGGTACAATTCTGTTTGCTCCTACTGTTTTTGAAATCGGGACTACGGTCGCAATATGCACAACCGGTAAAACTTTTTCAATTTCTTTAACCATCGTTGCACCGCAACGAGTACAGGTACCTCACGTGGAGGTAAGAATAACCGCCTGCACTCCGGCGTTTACAAGCTTTCCGGCAATTTCGGACGCAAAACGCTTTGCATTCGCAACGCTGGTGCCATTACCAACCGTCGTGTAATACAGCTCGTGCAGCTTTCCGATTTTATGTTCGCGTTCCATATCACGCAATACATCAACCGGCAATACACGGTTGGGGTTAGCGTTACAATAGGTGGGGTCATAACCGCCGTGCGCTGTTTCGCTGTTTTCGGAAGTCAGTTCAGAAATACCTTTCAGAGAGTATTCCCCGTAGTGAGAAGCGGAAGACGCTTCAATGTGATCGGGGTTTCCTTTCGGAACAACACCGCCGGAGGTAACCAACGCGATAACCGCCTTGGAAATATCGGTAATAGGTGCGTGCGGCGGTACCCGGTCAAACACCGGCATCGGATATTCGGTAACGAAAGCTTCGCCCTTGAGTTTCTGCACGAGCATATCAACGGCACGTTTTGCACCGCGCTCTTTTGCAAAGTAATTCTGGCGAATACCGCGCGGCAATAAACCGTCTGCAGCCGGATCAATAGCTCCACCGTTTAATATTTTTTTTGCGACAGCTGCGATTGCCGGTACCGCATGACGCATATCGGCAGCAGAGTTTTTCGTTTTGACGGTGTACATAAATGCTTTAAACACATCGTACCCGGGGTTCTCTTCGTATAAACCGGAGACGGCAGGAATGCCAAGCGCAGCAGCCGCTTTTGCAGCGCCGCCACATGCCATACCGTAACGACCGGCATTAAAACCGGGACCGGCAATCAGCAAATCCGCTTCATTTTTCTTTAAAACATCCTGAATAAATGCCATACACTCGTCGGTGTGGTCGTTAAAATAGTTATCACCGCAGACAATCGTCTTAACGATTTTTCCCCCGTCGCCGAGCGCTGCCTGAATCCCCATACCGGGACCGGCATTTCCATCGATCACTTCAATTTTGTAATCGGCAACATCTTCTCCGCCCTTTCCGGCAAAGAATTGGTTGATATAGTG
Organism: Treponema medium; assembly: GCF_017161265.1. Lineage (NCBI taxonomy): Bacteria > Pseudomonadati > Spirochaetota > Spirochaetia > Treponematales > Treponemataceae > Treponema > Treponema medium. The sequence continues at coordinate 558,575 of NZ_CP031393.1, forward strand.
TACAATCTTTTTCATTGTTTACCTCTTATAATCCGCATGCAGATAAATTCCAGAAGCCCAGCTCATTGGTTGCGCCGGTAATAACCTGTAATTCCGCTTCGATACTTCCGTCTTCATGTAAGCTGCCGTCCCATGCACCCGCAATAACATTGGCCTGTTGGGGATCGCCGATAACCAAGTCCATCTTAGGCAGTTTGATAACCTGATTGGCGTTTCCGTTCGACACAACGGCGTCCGCAGAAGGATGAGCATCTGCAAGCGACTGGCTCGCACCGTCCTGTCCGGCATATTCGTCGGTCAACAATACGGTTTTAATACCCTTTGCAGCAATCTTGCGGCAGTTCATCATCAAGTCGGCATCGGGGTTACCGAAACCTTCCTCGGAGATAATAACCGCATCGAGACCCAGTTGTTCCGCAAGTCGTGCAGTCAGAGAAGAGGAGCGCTCTTTATCGGCAAGCGTTACGTTCTCGTTGGTTACGATAACACCGATAAAGTTATAATCCTTTCCGTGCCGCTTATACAGTTCGTGGATAACGGGGCTGTTCTGGTGTACATACGTCGGGTTTTTATCACAGGCAGAAACACAGTTACCGCTTACAACTGCGCCGTCCATTGCCTCTGTGGGGTACATAATGGTCGGAACAATCTGCTTAACATCGACACCGTAGTAGTAGGTGTCATGCAGCAATCCCTGACTTTGAAGTGCATATACATAACCGACTTTCGGCAGATTGGGATATTTCTTGGCCTGTTCGATCGGGTTCAAGGTTTCGTAAACTTCGGTTTCTGCCGGAGCAACGGACTTTGCGGCGTTACCCAAATAGCGGGCAGTTTTCAGCCCCATCAAGCGCAACGATTTTTCTTTAACTGCACGGGTAGTATCATCTTTGACAATACCTTTTACTACAAGGTTAACCGTGCGGGAAAACGGCGTATATTCGGCGCCGGGACCACTCATATCGATAATTCCTTCTTGAAATCCGACAACGGTACCGGTTGTTACGACTGCTGCACCGCGAAGTACGGCAGTTTTACCCGACCCGACAGTGTCTTCCTCACCGGTAAAGAATCCGGGGAAACATACACCGCTGCCTTCAATCTTACACCGTGGTTCAATAACGTCTTTAACGGAAATAATACGGGTTTTATCGCCCGGTTTGGTAATTGTCAGTGAAACATCTATGATAAGCGGATCTTCTTTAATGAGAGATATCAGCTCATCTTTGTTTATTTCAAGACAAGTTCCTTTGATAGCAGTTTTATCGGAAAACCGCATCTCATGAATAGGGATAATTCCCAGTTCAAGCTTCATATCGACCTCCTATACTTTTTTGAAAGGGGCAGACTATCCCCTAAGTATACTGTACTATTTTATTGCAATTAATCTAAGCTGTCAATTTATACTCACGGAAATCAATTTTTGAGTGAAGGTATTAAAACAGAAGAAAAAATGCTAAAGTGAGAGCATGAGGTGGGAAGAATTAGAAGATGCACTTGAAGTGCTTCAAAGCGAGCGGGAGTACGACGGATATTTTTGCAGCATAAAAGATGCGGTTATCATCGTTATTTTGGGAAGCCTCTGCGATCTGAAAAGCGTAAAGAAAATACATGCGTGGGCAACGAGTGAGCATGTAAAAGTGTTTCTTGAAAAAGAATTCGGTATAAAAAGAATACCGTGTTACTGGTGGCTGTTAAGTCTTTTGGCAATGGTAAGCCCTGAATCACTTAATCGGTGTATGAAAAACTGGGTAAGCTCATTGGTACCGCATCTTGCGGAAAAGCTTGAAGCGGAAGAAGAAGAGCAAAATAAGAAGAAGAAAAAAAGCTTGACGATTGCAATAGACGGGAAAGAAATCCGCTCGACAGGGAAAATGAAGAAGTATGACAGTCCGTTACACATTGTCAGCGCGCAGATAGGCGAACTAGGGCTCACTCTTGCGCAGGAAACAGTGCAATCAAAGAGTAACGAGATACCGGCGGTACAAGAGCTGATAAAGACACTTGAGATAGAAGGATGCATGGTAGTTGCCGATGCTTTAAACTGTCAAATACAGACTGCACAGGCAATTATCGATGCAAAAGCCGACTATTTATTAAGTGCGAAAGGTAATCAGAAAGAGTTGATGAACGATATAGCAGCGTATGTCCAAGATGAAAAACTACGTTCAACGATGGATAGCGTTACCCAAACGGAAAAAGGACACGGACGGATAGAAACGAGAAGTGCGTATACTACTGATGATGTTGAATGGCAGCCGGGAGGCAGGGTATGGCCGGCTGTTAAATGCATTGGAGTGGTGCATACACGATTTGAGACAGACAAAGGGGTAACGGAGCAATGGCACTATTATATTTCAAGTAAAGTGTTGAGTGCCGAGGAGCTTTTACATCATGCGAGAACTGAATGGTCGGTAGAATCGATGCACTGGTTGCTTGATGTTCATTTTGACGAAGATAAATGCAGGATTCAGAGTAAGAATATACAGCAGAATCTGAATATGCTCCATAAAGTAGCGCTTAATATCGTGCGCATATACAAGCGGGAAACTCAATCAAAACTGGCTTTGAACGGTATTATGTTCCGCGCGCTTATGAATCCTCACGACTTATTACCGCTTTTAGACAAAAATTGATTTCCGTGATTTATACTATATTTTCTTCTTGATATAGTCTTTGATAGGATGTCGAATCATGCGAACAATGGAGGTGGAAAGAATGATGCCGACTGCTATCGCGACTGCCATAAAACACGAATGAACCCCCTCTGCAAGCCCCTGATCCAGATCGCCCCTCACAAAGAAAAGCATCGACCGGTAAACGCGGAAACCGGGTACTAAAGGGATAATACCGATAACAATAAAAGAGGTCGCAGGAGTTTTTTGAATAACGGCAAAGAGTTCCGCGAGGAGACCGACCACTATCGCAGAAAGCAAATTTGCAAAAATATAGCTGACTTGCGGGATATCGAGAACTAATAATATTGTCCACCCGATTGCGCCGTTAACCGCGGCGAGCAACAATGTCCGCTTCTGAACATTAAAAAGGACGCCAAAACCGAGACAGCTGACAAAAGAGATTACGGTATGGGCATAGATCGGCATCACAGTCCTCCTAGAATCGAGTAGAGCATTAAAATACTGCCAACGCCGAATGCAATGGCAATTGCGACAAGAATCGCCTCTCCAATACGTGCAATACCGGAGAGTAAATCACCCGAAATAAAATCCCTAATTCCAGCGGTAAATGCAACACCGGGGACAAGAGCCAATGCCGCACCGACGATAATATTGTCAAGATTGTCAACTAATTTAATTTCAAAAGAGATAATGGAAATAATTCCCACAAACATACTTGCAACAAAATTGCCGGTAAAAACAGTACGAGAACGCACCATTATTTTATCACTGATAAAAACAGCAATATATGAAGCAAAAAATGCTGCGACAAAATCCCCGAATTTTCCGCCTACTAAGACCGCAAAAAGACCGCATCCGATACCGGCAGCAAATAGCAAAAATGGATACGAATAGCCTTTGTATTCATCTATCTTGCGTAAATAGTCCATCGCTTCGGATATGTCAACAGTACCTTCCACAAATTTACGGGAAAAATCGCTGACAAGTGTAATTTTAGTGATATTATTACTTCGCTTTGTGATGTTCTTTGTATAAAGTACGTTTTCCCCCTCGCCTTTTGCGATAAAGAGAATGGTGGGAGTAACAAAGGGGGTAACATCGTGTACCCCGCCCGCTTCACTTATCCGCATAATCGTTTCTTCGGCACGGTACATTTCCGCACCATTGCGCACGAGCAGTTCTCCGGCGTAGAGCGCTATCTGCATTACTAACGCATGCCGAGTAAGCATATTGTCTTTTCCGTAGATACAATATCCGATTGGGTATCCATAATAATTGCTGATTGTAATTCTTTTTAACTGTTATGGCAATAAGTTTAGTCAAGGTAAACGCATCAGGTATTTTTTGATATTCCCGCAGAATATTTGCAACTGGTCAAGCAGAGTTTCGCCGCGCTGCGTCTCAAATGCTTGCCCAATCTCAAATATTCTGCGATTTTAATCTACTCTACCTGATGCGTTTACTCTCCACACGAATAAACTGCGTAAAATTTTGGGCAAAATTTTACGCAAAGGTATTTATTTCAATATAACCCACGTTGATCCCGTCCCTCCGTCGCGTCCTTTGGGATGGCCTGTTTCTCCTGCATGGGTGTTTGTTTCCAAGAATTTTTGTACGAATCGCGCCAATACAGGTCCGTTTTGAGAATGATTCCCTTTACCGTGAATGATGAGTATTTTTTGATAATCCCTCCGTACGGAATCTTCGAAAAAAGTAACCAGCGCACCGTAAGCTTCTTCAAGCGTCATACCGTGTAAGTCGATTTCTGCCTGCGGACGCATTGTCCTCAACCGCCGTTTTTCGGCCTGATTATCAACCAGAGTAGTATTTTCAGAACTATTAGCATCTTTATCATAGACGCCATAACGCCTGAGCCAATAATCCATTAGATTGAGCGTTTGAGTATTTTCAACGGTATATGCTACTGCTACAGGATTTTTCGCCTCATTGCGCAGCCGTTTCTTTCCATAAGGATGTTGTGTTTGCGTTTCCCATTGATTCAGGATTTCTTCAAAATTCATAATTTCCCTCACAGGAATATAGATAATTGGTTAAACCATAAAATACAAAAAACGTTTCAACAATATTGAAATTTATCGATTTTTTATAAAGTTTCCATATTTGCCAAATAGATTCTTCCACCTTTTACTCCCCATGTTGTATATAAAAAAGAATCCATTTGCGCCGCCGCTTGCATAAAATCTACCGCATTGGTATTCCGTATATACCTGCAAAGCTCAGGTTCCGCCTCATTCATCGCCCGAAACCATGCAATCCGATTGTAATATTGTTGAAGAAAATCGCTACCTTGCTGGAGAAGATAGGCCATAAATTCATTTTGTAGCAGGTAGTTATCATCGGTGTTATATTGCAACGACGGATATATTTCAAAATAGCGGCGTAAAAACAGCACGGCACGCGGATCTGTCTGCCGAAAAACCTCCGTTACTCTATCGCGGAAACTTTCTTCCGTAAAATAAATACCATGGAGACATTCATGAGTAATAAACCGATAGCGGAGATAAGCCGAGGATTGGCGGCTTATAGATACGATGGCTCCCTCCCCCGCCTCAATCCCCTGTTCCGTTCGGATGATGACGCCGTTATGGAAAAGGATTGTCCGCAAATGTAATTCTGATTTGTTAAGCGGAAAATGTTTTTCTTCAGCTTTTTGAAAGAATGACGCAAGCGTTTTAGCTCTGTAGTCGTGGGCATTAAACCCATGAAAAGAAGCTATTTCTTCATCAAAAAGCAGTCTTCCCGTAAAGCCTTTTTTTTCCGCAAAGAACGAAAGCCGTTTAAGATAGGCATCCTGCACTGAATAGTCGGCAAAATCGAAGATAAGTACAGAGGGAAACTGTTCCCATGAAAACAGCTCGTAAGACGGCTGCCGCCATTGCTCTTGCGGCCAGCCCGGAATAAGCCCCGGATCAGCAGTAATAGGAGTTATCAGAGAGGGGGTAGAATATTCGATCGTAATACCACAGACCATGGTTGCCGCATCGGGCGTATCATCAAACCCAACCGTATCTGACTGCTCACTCGTATCAGAAAGCATATCCGTATTAGACAGCCGCTCCGCGTGGGATTGTTCATCAGTTTGCTCAATGGTAAAAAAAGCATCGGGAAAGAGGCTTCCATCAAGCGTAAGGCGGTATATATTCGGCGCGCGGTATACGGATATGTTTTTATTCCCGCATTGGAACGAAAGACGCGGCTGTTTTTGCTCTGCCGTCAGATTTACCGGCAAAGCCTTGTCAAAATGAATAGCAATAAGGTCCCTGCCGCCTTTTGCGCTATCCCCAGCCTGTATTACTGCCGACGGTTTCGGTAATTCCGCACATAACGGTACTTTTGATTCGGTGCATAATTCCGGCGGGATAACATCTCCGTCGGCAGTTGTACCATACCACAGTGCAGCTCCGTCTTTTAACCAGCCATACCGAATGGGGACAATCGCTGCACTGTTCAGCTTGAGCGCTACCTGCGCCGAAACCATAAAGCCGCGAATATTCGCCATCCCTACCGCTATGCCAGCAAAACCGATGCTGACGGTAAGACTTCCGTGCGGCAGTACCTTTGCCGTAACAGGATGCTGCGGACGAACAATTTTTTTTAACTTACCGGAAGCGGAAAAATCGTTTGCATACAGCAACCCTACGGCAAATTCGACAGAATCTGTTTGAATAGGGGCTGAAATCTTCCGCACAGGTTTATCGGTAAGCGGTTCAAACTCCAGTTCAAGCGCATATAAATTGGAACCGGTTAAACCGAACATCGTAGGGCTTTTTTCAAAAGCGAAGCACATGACATCAGATTTTTCCGGATCATCTATCGTACCCGTTTGGGCATTTGTATTTAAAGCCTTGAGCGGTACGCACCGGCTCTGCATACCGGAAGCAGATGCAGCTAATAGATAAACCGCAGTATCATCCCTGTCTGCCGGCAATGCAAGCGATACCGACGACGCGGAATCGGCACAAGAGGTACATAACCAAGAGGTAAAAACTAAAACAAGAACGCCCCGCAGCAGGATATGCATGTCGCTACTATTTTATAGCTGCTTTTAGAGCGTCAATCTTATCGGTTTTTTCCCAACTGAATTCGGGGCGACCGAAGTGTCCGTAGGCAGCGGTCGCTTGGTAAATAGGTTTACGTAAATCAAGCGTTTTGATAATACCGGCAGGGCTCAAATCGAATACCTGCTGAACGGCTTTTTCGATTGCATCTTCAGGAACCTTTGCGGTACCGAAGGAATCTACCCGAATCGACACGGGGAACGGTACACCGATAGCATAGGCAAGCTGCAATTCGCACCGTTCGGCTAAACCGGCAGCAACGATATTCTTTGCAACATAGCGCGCCATATATGCAGCTGAACGGTCTACCTTGGTCGGGTCTTTACCCGAGAAAGCGCCGCCGCCATGCCTCCCCATACCACCATAGGTATCTACGATAATCTTCCGCCCCGTTAAACCGGTGTCGCCGAAGGGACCGCCGATAACAAAGCGTCCAGTTGGGTTAATAAAGAATTTAGTTTTTGCATCTAGTAAACCGGTCGGTTCAAGAACGGGTTTGACAATCTTTTCGATAATCGCTTCTTTTAATGAACCATAAGCAATTTCGGGGTCGTGCTGATGGGAAATAACGACCGTGTCGATACGCACGGGTTTATCGCCCTCATATTCTACCGTTACTTGACTTTTTGCATCGGGACGCAGCCAATCGATTTCTTTTGACTTACGCAATTGCGATGCTTTCCGCAGCAGCTTATGCGCATACATGATAGGGGCAGGCATCAGCTCCGGCGTTTCTTTACACGCATAGCCGAACATCATCCCCTGATCCCCTGCACCCATTTGGTTGTGATACTCGCTTAACCCTTCGCCATTTACACCTTGTGCAATATCAGGGGACTGAGCGTGAATCATAGTTAAAACAGCCATAGAGTTACAGTCAAGCCCGAATGCGGAATCGGTATAGCCGATTTCCCGTGCAATATTGCGGGCTGTTTGCTGTATATCAACAAAGGTATTGGTGGTAATCTCTCCACCGATAAGGATTAACGCAGTTGAAGCAAAGGTTTCGCATGCGACATGGCTTCCGGGATCATCACGCAAACAAGCATCCAACACTGCATCCGAAATTTGATCACACAGTTTATCGGGATGGCCTTCACCCACCGATTCCGAGGTAAACAATTTATGTTCGTTCATCATTACTCCTATTATAAAGCGTTATAAAGCAACCGCCATCATACCGTTATCGGTCTAAATGTACAAGCAGCATAATTGCCGATGGCTTACCCTTTTTATAAAATCAACACCCCCGACGCAGAGCATTGCCGAGAAACGGCAGGTATTACCCCTCTGCACGAATAAATTGCAGGGATACGGTTAACTGAGAAAGGAAATTTATAGCGGATATAAAAAAACCGGGAGCACTACGGCACAAGAAGAATTAATCTACCGCTGCTTCCTTCCGGATCTGACGGGGTTTGAAAAACCTTCTTTGCATAGGTCCCGGTACGGAGAGAGAGGGATTCGAACCCTCGGTACCCTTCCGGGCACACACGACTTCCAATCGTGTACCTTCGACCACTCGGACATCTCTCCAAAGTGTTGAAAGCACCTGAAAGTATTGAAATTTTCAAGGTGTTTCGTAAAGTGCATAAAGAAGATGCTTGAACGTGCGGCTCCGTTAAAAAAACGGAGAGAGGGGGATTCGAACCCCCGGTACCTTGCGGTACAACGGTTTTCGAGACCGCCCGATTCGACCGCTCTCGCATCTCTCCAGTAGCATGAGACTAGGCGGGCTCGAACCGCCGACCTTCAGATCCGCAATCTGACGCTCTAATCCAACTGAGCTATAATCTCAAAAATAAAAATAACCGATGAGACTAGGCGGGCTCGAACCGCCGACCTTCAGATCCGCAATCTGACGCTCTAATCCAACTGAGCTATAATCTCAAAAATAAAAATAACCGATGAGACTAGGCGGACTTGAACCGCCGACCTTCAGATCCGCAATCTGACGCTCTAATCCAACTGAGCTATAATCTCAAAAACAAAAATAACCGATGAGACTAGGCGGGCTCGAACCGCCGACCTTCAGATCCGCAATCTGACGCTCTAATCCAACTGAGCTATAATCTCAAATATCCCCGATATGATTTGTCCAATAACGTATTTTTATCGTTTAATGCACAATACTATTCGGTTTTATCTTACGGAGCAGGGGGGATTCGAACCCCCGGTACCCGGATGGGTACAACTCCTTAGCAGGGAGCCCGATTCGGCCACTCTCGCACCGCTCCAAAGTTATTACCTGTCTAAGTTATCGGTTTTATATATGCACGTATAAAGGAACGTGCCGCCTATTTTACGGAGCAGGGGGGATTCGAACCCCCGGTACCTCGCAGCACAACGGTTTTCAAGACCGCCGCCTTAAACCACTCGGCCACCGCTCCATAATCGGTCTGTATATTAGCCTAGAATAACGGCGAATGTCAAGACTATCGCTCTAACCGTATCGATTTTTCTATATAATAGTGCATGTAAAGAAATGTGTAATTTTTTTTATTTTTTTTGCAAAAATACCGTAAATTTCAAGCCATTTTTAAATGAATGCTTTATATAACAGGTACTACAAGATCAAAAGAGACCGGCACCGCAGAGAGCGGCAATTCGGTACTCTTATTTTAGGAGGCTATTATGCACAATTTGAATTCATTGATCATTGAGGGAAATGTAGTTCGCGACCCCATTGTAAAGGCAACGCCTAAAGGGACACCGCTCTGTTTGTTTTCCATTGCTTCAAACCGTTTTTTTAAGCAGGAAGATCAAACGACGCAGGAAACTTCATTTTTTGATGTCGAAACATGGGCGCGCTTGGCAGAACTTTGCGGAGAAAATTGCACGAAAGGCCGTGGCGTGCGGGTTGTCGGACGTTTAAAGCAAGACCGCTGGGTAGGTACCGATGGCAAACACTACAGCAAGATTAAAGTGGTAGCCGAGCACATCGAATTTAAGCCCTTATTCAAAAACGGGAAACAACCTGCCGATGCGTTAGACGACATGCGTAAAGAAACCGTACCGGAAAAAGAGGTCGTACCTGCTTTCTAAAAGAACTGCCGATGTTTCCGAATAAGGAAACACCGGCAGACAGCACGGGCATGCTCCAAAGCCTCAAAAGCTCTTATTTGGTACGCTGATTTTTGATTTGTTCAATCGCGTAATCCATCGCTTGATTAAAAAAGTCTTGCGGCGGTTCTTTGATAAACCCGCTATCCATCAGCTGCTGTGTCAGCGCTCTGCTTTCTGCAATCTCGGCCTTAGCCTGTTTAAACGCTTCATCCCATGTAATGGTGATACGGGCAAGACCTTCTTTTATCGCCTGCATTGCGACATCGGCCGCTTCGACGGCAAAGACATCTTCATCATCCATCTTTACAACGATGTTTTCGGGATCAATGCCTTTTTTTTCCGAATAGTCGGCAATGGAGTGCGCACAGCGGATAGCCATACCGTCGGAAATCTTCCGTGCACGAACCAACAACGCACCTTTCAAAATTCCGGGGAAGCAGACGGAGTTATTGATCTGGTTCGGGAAGTCTCCACGTCCGGTACCGGTAATAAAGGCGCCGGCAGCTTTGGCATCGTGCGGCCAAATTTCGGGGACGGGATTGGCGCAGGTAAACACGATGGGTTTATCGCCCATAGAGGCAATTTGCTCTTTGGTTACCGTGTTGGGACCCGGTTTGGACAGAGCGATCAGCACGTCGGCGCCTTTTAGCGCTTCGTTAAAGTCGTTTATCCGGTTGGGGTTCGTCGCTTGACACAGCTCCCACTTGCGGTAATAACGTGTGTCGGCTTTGATGTCTTCCCGACCTGCATGGAGCGCACCCTTGGAGTCGCAAATAATCATCTTCGCAGGATCTCCGCCGTCCTGTAGGATGAGACGAGCAATCGTCGTGTTGGAAGCGCCTGCGCCAAGCAGCACGATGCGGCAGTCTCCAATTTTTTTGCCTGCCAGTTTCAACGCATTCAGCAAACCGGCAAGCGTAATGCAGGCAGTCCCTTGGGCATCGTCATGCCAAACGGGAATATCACATTCTTCCCGCAGCGTATCCAGAACTTTAAAGCAATCCGGCTGCTGAATATCTTCCAAATTGACTGCGCCGACGCTCGGTTCCAGCATCTTCACAAAGTCGATAATCTTATCAGGGCAATGTTTACCGGCAGGAAAGTTGTATTTCTTTTCTTCATTCGGCTTGACGTAAGAATCGATGCAGATAGGATAGGCATCAACACCGCCTAAATACTTCATCAGCATACATTTACCTTCCATAACACCAAGTCCGCCGGAAGGAGAACAGTCCCCATCACCCAGTACGCGAGTGGAATCGCTGACAACTGCTACAAGGTTTCCTCGATTGGAGAGCATAAAGGAGCTGTCGTGATTATCGCGGATGCCGGTAGAAACGGCGGATACGCCCGGCGTATACCAAACGTTGAACCAGTTAAATCCGTAAATCCCACATTTGGGAACGGTTTGCAGCTTTCCGCCGTAAAATTCGTGCGTTAAAAGCGAAAGTTTTTTTAAAAAAAGCGTTTTCGCCGCTGCTTTTTCAGTTTCCGTAAAGTCGGCAGGAAAATGTTCCGTAATAGTCTGTAAATCTTTATTAATAGTTTTCATAAGATAAGTGTAGCATGGTTACACTGTCCCTGCAAGCTATCCTTTTGAAATATACGACGCATCTACTACGTCATACGGTAAAAAAGTGTCCTCAACGTATCATAGATACGCCTGCGGTACTTTTTTGCCGTATTCCTTGTATCTGCATCGTCTATTTCAAAAGGCTTACGGAAAGGCTGTACAGTAAATGCCGCCACTGCAATAAATGCTCGACGTACAACAAGTACGCCTCCGGTTGGAATTTGCTAGGCGCCTTGTATCTGCACCGCCTATTTTCAAAAGGCTTACGGTAAAAGGCTTTTCAGAACGGACAGGGATGTCCGTGAAATTGAGCAGCAGCGAGTTTGCCCCGCAAACTCGACGTTGAACAGTGTACACGGAAGTACACTGTTCAACAGGCTATTTTCAAAAGGCTTACGGAAAGGTTTTACAGTATATGCCGCTTCTGAAAATACTCAACGTATCAGAACGGACAAGGATGTATAACTGCTCAACAGGTTGTTTCCAAAAACGTTGGAGGTAAGGATGCACAGTAGATGCCGCTGGTTCCATGCAGCAGCGATGTTTTTGCACAGCAAAAACTCGTGTCCAAGAATTGACAAGGAGGTCAATTCTTGGACAGCGGCAGGGCGGAGGCGGATATCCTTCTCCCCGATTAAATTAAACAGGAGAGAGGCTTTGAAGGGCAGCGGAAAAGCCTCTTTAAGATGAACAGTAGAGGGGAGAAGATTGGAGCCGGAGACCGTTTTTTGTATCGTGTGCTTCTTTCCTTGCACACGATACAAAAAGCCGCCATAAAATCCTACATAAAAAATATGCTTTTTAACAGATAGACAGATATGCGTCGTGAAGTCGCTGTGCGCTGGCTTCAAGCGCTGACTGTTCGTCCTTGGGAAGTTCGCCTTCGATGATTTTTTCGACACCGTTTCTGCCGACAATGCAGGGAACGCTCAAACAAGCGCCGTGCAAGCCGAATTCTCCGTTTAGAGCCATCGAGACGGAGAGGATGCTGTGTTCATTCCGCAGAATGGCGCCGGCTATTCTGGTAAGGGCTAAGCCGACGGCAAAATAGGTTGAGCCTTTGTAGTCGATGATATGATAGGCGGAATGGCGTACTTCGTCCAAGATTTTTTGCTTATCAAAGTGAATGCCTGAATTGCACGTGCCGTTTCCGCAATATTCATCGATGCGCCGTCCGGCTATGGTGGTCATCGACCATGCGGCAAATTCGCTGTCACCATGCTCGCCGAGAATGTACCCGTGTATATTACGGGCATCGACGCCGCATTCTTTGCTGAGTACGTAGCGGAATCGCGCGGTATCCAAGACGGTGCCGGAACCGATAACCCTTCCGCGATCCCAGCCGCTTGCTTCGAGCGCCACCTTTGTAAGAATATCGACGGGATTGCTCACAAGCAGCATGACGCCTTTGCAGCCGCTTGCGGCGATTTCAGTCGCGATAGTTTTGATGATGGCAGCATTGCGCTTAAGAAGGTCTATTCTTGTTTCTCCCGACTGCTGTTTTGCACCGGCAGTTATGACGATAATATCGCTGTCGGCATAATCGGTTTGACTGCCGGTGTGGATATCAACCTGCGGTAAAAACGGCAAGCCGTGGACAAGATCCATCGCCTGCCCTTCTGCAAAGTTTTTATTCATATCGGTTATTGCAATCTCATCGGCAAAACCGCTTTGAGCCAACGCATACGCAAATGTAGCCCCGACAGAGCCTGCACCGACAATCGTTACTTTCCGTTTTTTTTGATCCATATAAAAACCCTCCCTCTATAATAATTGAAGTACCGCTTACCAGTCAAAGAAGTATAAGCAGTTCCATGTATCAAGTATTATACACTTTTGGGGAAAGAAATTATAGAGAGCCTAATTGTAACTAGATACAGTTCGACAACTGGTAATATCGATGCATAAGTTTTAATGAAAATTGATACCTTATTTTTGCCGATTATGACCGTTTTTCAAGCCATTTTTGCTTTCGTGACGCATATAGAACATATATTCATGGAGGAGCAAAGATGAATGACACAAAAACACTTACACTGAGAAACGACTACCTATTTAAGCTCTTGCTCGGTTCGGAAGAGAATAAAGCCTGTTTGCAAGACTTACTTGAATGTATCCTAGACATTCCAACAAGAATTATTGCTGATCTTGAATTGCTGGATAAAGAACTTACCAAAGATGCGGTAACCGATAAAACCGGTATTCTTGATGTTAAACTGCGTTTGAAGGATGGAACTGCCATCGACATTGAAATCCAGAACTCTTGGTCTGCCGAGTTTATTCCACGCACTTTGTTTTATTGGTCTAAAATGTACATTGCAGAATTCAAAGAAGGAGAGCCGTATACTGGGCTTACGAGATGTATTACAATCAATCTGGTCTCGCAAGGATTTAATATGAATACTGCGGTTCATTCCGCTTATAGCATACTTGAGCAAAAGAGTTATCAACAACTAACTGATTTACTAGAGATACACTTTCTTAATCTATCGGCAGCGCAAGCGCTTGATATACAGAAAGAACCTATCGAAAAACAGCAAAAACTGATAAACTGGTTACGGTTTATAGCGACAGACGATAAGGAGGAGCGAGCTATGCTAGCAATAACCTCACCGGTATTACAAATACTGAATGAGAAAATAGATGTTCTCAGCTTGAATCCTGAGGAACGGAAACTATATGAATCGCGGATGAAGCTCAAAAGCGACATTGCGACCATTTCTGAGGTTCAATTCAAATCCGGTCTTAAACGCGGCCTTGCCGAAGGCGAAGCTCGCGGTTTCCATCAAGCAAATCTCGAAACGGCAAAAAATCTTTTGGGGCTTGGCTTATCAGTTGAAACCATAGCCAAAGCGACAGGGCTTTCTCAAGCAGAAGTGGAGGCGCTTGCTTGAGCAAAGAGAACTTAAAACAATTTTCGTGCTAAAACAAATGCCGTACTTGAAGCTGAGGAATTAATAATCACCTGTAGTAATAGCTTTTCTTAAAATACTGTTTATTCTCGTCTGATAGCCTTTACCTAAAGACTGGAGTACAGCAAGAATATCCGCATCTATTTTTATAGAAATTGTTTTTTTAACGGGTGTTACATTCCAATATGCTTCATGCGCCGGTCTAAGCCTTGCAATTTGTTTCTTTGTCAGTTTTGGACTATCCTCATCATACAATATAGGATAATTTTTTATTTCTTCCAATCTTTCAGCCGTTAATTTTTTTGAAGTAATCATAATATGCCTCCCTCAAGTCTTTGTCTGCTTGCCGCGCAGATATTAACCGTATTCTGTCTTTCTTTTCAGTAAAAAAGACCAACACTATCAATATTCCGTTCAAATTGCCGATTCCGTAATATCTATCTTCTGTTTCAGAATGCTCAAAATCATATCCTGTTAAAAAGGCTGGGTCATCAAATACTTCCAATATCTCTTCAAAATCTATTCCATGCTTTTCAATATTAGCAAGATTTTTGTCTTCGTCCCACTCAAAACGATTATCTTTACTTATAATTGTTTTTCCCATAAGAAAAATATATATTGATGAGGATATATTGTCAAGGATATTATTAAAAGAAAATATTTTTCATTAATAGGATTATCCACCTGCAGAAATCTGCTCAAGCGACAGGGCTTTCGCAACAGTTACCGTTGCAAGTGATATTTGCATAATGCCCTCTCTCAAATTTCAATATCACAACTAAATCTAAGGAAAACCTCTCAAAATTGAAGTTTTAAGAGGTTCCTATATCTTTTATTTTTGTAAAATTTTCAATATTTTTAATAAAATAATATGCAGCATCTTCATCATGTTGATAGAGATTGAATATTAGACAATGGGGAGAACTGATATCTTGCTTAATATCAATATCCAAAAATAAGAAATTTTTTATGTCCTTTTCAAGTTCTGAGTACTTTATTTTTGCAAAACAGCCTTCAGGTTTCAAGTTAAAATTATTATTTTGTAAATATTCCTTTAAATTTTTTAGTGAATCATTTGGAAAAATTCAAATTGATGAACAGACAATTCTTTTTCATCTTCCGGCCTTTTTAAATCAATATTTTTCTTTCTAAGAAAAAAAGCGCTTGCACAAACTTGATTATCTTGCATCTGCGTTGGTTTGCAATATCTAATAATTGAATCAGTTTCTTTATTCATTTATAAGCCGTAAGAATGCATCGGAAACTTCTGATATAATACCAGAAACTTTAATCACACATTTGTCCTGTTTTATCCCTGTCAGAGAAATAGTATCATTTGTTTTAAACAGCAACATTATAATATTATAATTGTTATAATCTCTCCATTCAAATAATATATTACCTACATTGTCTACACTTACTAAAGGAGTTTTTGTTGTTTTTATATATTTTATAAAATGATTTACGGTATTCTTTGATAAATTGAAAATTTCTTTATCCTGATCCTCATCAAGATTATCAAATAAATATTTTAATCTTTCAGAAATTAATTTTCTATAAGTTATATATGAGCCTTTCCTTATTGTCTTTTGAGTTTCTCTTTTAACTATTGTGAATTCAAGAAGCTCACTTTCTCTTGTAAAAAATTCTTCAGGTTTATTAAAATAAGACTTGTATTTTTGAGGAACATAATAATTTGTTTTTAATACATTTCTAAGCATTTTTATTCACTTATTTCTTTCAATACATCTTGTATTGCTTTCGATAAATCTTTTATCATTTTTTTATCTAAAGCATACGAACCAATAACATTTGCCTTATCCTCATAATCTATATCTACAAAATCTAACATAGCCATATTTCTTTTATTAACTCTGATCACAAAACCGGACGGTAAAACAGTAGGAATTTTTTTATTTGGTTTTTCTCTTTTTTCTGCCATAATAATCTCTCCTATTTAATTTATTTTAACATATTGTATTAAAAATGAACAGTATTGCGTAAACAAGTAGAATTTTTTATAACATCTCAACTGATGCGATACAACAAAACAACCAGCTCGTCCTACCCCGCTGCCAAAACCTTAGTAAAGGAGCAAATCGCACCCTACCCATAAAAAAAGCCGTTTTATGCAGAATTTCTTCAACATAAAACGGCTTTTAGCTGGGCACGAAATTACCAATTACCCATTCGTATATTACAAATTAAATTACTTCCACCCTATCGTATAAATTACTTTTACCGTACCCTTTGATCTTGTACTAGCTTCATTCTCTCCACCATCGTCCATATTTTTATATTTTTTGTCTTCGTCATGTTTATAGCCGTTGTTATTAACCGTATACGTAATAACAAAGTCTTTTTCTTCGCCATCGGCAAGGGCAAAGTTTTCGTCACAGGAGATCGTTACACGTTCCGGCTGATTAAGTTGTAGTGCAGCTGCATCTAAACGCCATGTTCCGGTAGTTTCGTTGTAGACAAGTTTAATGATGCTGTTATTATCTAAGGGCTGCTTGGGGTATACCGGTCCACCGCCAGCCGTTGTCCATTCCGATCGCCAATAATCAAGCCGGTTTGATTTTATCAGATAGGTTTTAAATACAATATCCATTTCTGAAAAATCAGAGAAATCCTTAGCTAGCACAACATTATTGTCTTCCTTAGGAATATGTTCCCCTACTTTTATGTAATCGTCCTCTTTCACATATTCACCGTATCCGCCGTCAAACCAACCGCCTGAACCGCTTCCTTCAAAGGGAAAGTCGTATTTCCATTGTATGTTGCCCGTATCGCCATTTGCATTTACCGTAACGGCAAGATCATGAGCAAAATGAGCACCGTCAATATATTTATGATTCTTATGATCTGCCCAACCTGCCGTTGACCATGACTGTAAATCTACATTCTGTATTTTAGGTGTTACGGTAAGGCGCATCTTCGGCTCAAAAGAGACGGAAACGGCGACATTTTCGTTTCCGACCGTTAATTGCGCCAAGGTTTTATCCGGCAGTGAAGCCTCAGGCATAATACCTGCCCATTCTTTGACAATGTGCCGCGGCTCGGGGGTTGCGATAAATTTAACCACACCGCCTTTTTTTACGTAAGAACCCGAATCTATTACCTTTCCGTCATAAAGGGCGGTAAGAGAGCCGCCGTTTCCGTCCACGGTAAAGATAACCTTATACGCTTCTTCCACCATTATTTTAGCCCTTTTGGTAAAAACAGACTCAGTTTTCTTGCCGTCTACTGTGTTATTGGTGTTGGTAACTTTGCAGTAGTAATATTCGGTCGTTACCGATGCAGTATTAACAGTAAAGCTGTAAGAAGCCTCTGTTGCACCATCAATCAATGTACCGCCAGCAGTACTATCGGTAGTGTTTTTATGCCATTGATATGAAAGTTCACCACCGTCTACCGAAACCGCTTCTATACCGAGCTTTATTTCGGCAGTGACATTTATCGGAACGGTTTGGCTTTCAGGTTGTTTTGTTATTTTGGGCGGCTCGGCATCAACGCTTATCGACCCCGTTCCGCTTAAAATATACAACCGTGCGAATTCCGATTGTACCTCAGTACCCTGTTCGTTAGCGGAATTCGTGTTTTTTATGGTACAATAACAATATGCGTTTATTTCAGAGGATGTATCCGGCGTATAAACGGCTGCATTTGCCCCTGAAATTTCTTCTACACTGCCGCTTTCCTTATCCTTTTTATACCATTGATATGAAAGCACCTCTCCTTCCGGAACAGGTAAAACCTTTACTTCAAGCGATACGGCATCTCCCACTCGCGCATAAACGGAAGCAGGCTGCCCTACGATAACCGGTTCCGATACCGTATAATGGGGGTTTACCTCCGTGGTAACTTCCGTCTTCTTTATTATGATATTTTTTCGATACGGCGAATAGCCCGCTTTTCCCGGACTTCTACCGGCAGGTTTGTCGTAAGCGGGGTTTTTCTGTGCATGGTAATTCGCTGCATTTATATTATCCTTTATCCATTGATACATAACAACAGATCCGTCTTCTTTTACATAGCCGACAGGGTCGCTCATATAAAACGGTTCTGCAAATTGGATGTGGTCTCCTATAGAAGCAGCAGCATAGTCAGTCCATTCCGTAGGGAGCTTGCTGCCAGCAATACTTTTTATCTTAGCCGGATCACTATAATAAAAAAGGAACTTTGAGTACCGGTCTACACAGAACATGGAATTGTCGGCTTTTATCCCCATTGAAGCATCTGCGGTAAACCGGTAAAAATAGAATCGGTTATCATGAGGATTTGGTGCAAGTTCGGCATCGGTACCGTGTGCACTCCCTCGGTCTTTTCTGGTTTTATACCGGTAGATTTTTACATTGGAAATTGCTTTAAGCCCCGAACCGATTCCTGAAGGAATGTTTTCGACCATTTCGGGACTTCCACCCCAGCTGCCCGTGCGGAACTTATATGAGGCAATAATACCCGACATAGAAGGCATGTGCAGAACCCATTCGTCGAATTTGGACGCGGGGAACTCATAATTTTCATCGTAATGGTCAAATGGATTGACTTCTTCGGTTACGGTCGTAACCTTTACAATGTACTTTTTGTTGCCGTGCTTATCCCGCGGATTATATACCGCCGCAGCGTCTTTTTTAAACGTAAACTCGCGCTCCCATTCTTCGTATTTTCCTTCTTTTGCAGAAATCTTAAATTTTGCGGATGCGGTCTTTCCCTTAAATACCAGTTCCGGCGGCGTCATTTCCGCAGCTATATAGCCGAATGTCTTAAACGATAAGATTATATCGTCCGCGGTAAGCTTCTCCGTATTTTCCGGTATGCTTATACTACCGGCGGTATTGCCGGGCACGCCCCGTACATATACGGCTTCAAGCTCTAAGGCTTCCTCTCCATTCTCTGGTTTTTCGGCTCTGGTTACGCTGATAACATGTGCAAAATCTTTATATTGCCCCTTCAGTCCCCTAACAAACAGTTTGATTTCGGTTTCTTCGTTCTCCTTTAAAGACACGGGGGCGTTTTCCACTTCTACCGGTATTACGGTTTGAGTTTCACCGTATAAAAATTCAGCCTGAATTTTGGAAGCAACAATAACGTTTTCTTTATAAGGAACCGTAACGCTTCCCGCCATTGCGTCGATACCGCAAACGGTAAGGCGTTTTAATTCCAATTCGTATGGTTCGTGTTGCGTTATATTTATTATTTTTTCCTGAACAGCATATTTCCCGTCAGGATCCGCTATTTTTATAGTAACGGGAACAACCTGTCCGGCGCTTAACGGAACACTCCCTCCGTTAACCGTTACCTCCACCGGGAGCGCTTCTTTATGGGACAACGAGCTGATCGCCGTAACCGTTATGTTCTCGGCCGTTATTTCTGTAACATCGGCAGGAACAGTAACGACATAGCTGTTTGCCTCCGAGAATTTCTTTATTTTATCCGCATCATCGGTCGGAGTTTCCGCCAGAACAGGGACGACATCCAATCCTTTTACCTGTATGCCGGTAATAACAAAACTGCCGGAAGAGGAGGATGCCGACCGCGGATACCACGGGGTACCGATTGCCGGTTTACATGCTGAAAATACAAGCGCTGATACTACAGCAAAAAATACTAAAGTGATCGTATCGATAATCTTTTTAGACAAACGCATAAGAACTCCTCCTTATACTTTAAACGTCAACCCGATTGTTATACCAAAATCGAGTGAATTCATATAAAATGAATTAATAGGGGTATTTACCACATCAACCGTGATACCTTTTGCCGCTCCACCAGCTTTTGCCGCATCGATAAGCTTTTGCGGCATGGTTACATATTTCGGCTTATATATGGTATATGACAAGAAACCGCCTAATACAATTTCCATATTGGACAGAAATGGCTGATTATACTCAATAAAACCCTTAAAGATAAACCCGACAGGGTTAATTTTTTTCATCTGCTCTTGCGTAATTAAGAGCGTTCCCGTTTCGCTGGAAAAATCAAGCTTTTCTTTTTTTAATTCTTCCACTTCATCCGGAGTAAGGTTTGTGTACAATTCATAGATAGGCTGCGGATCAAGCGGCATCCTGATGCCGGTGTTCAAGCCTAATGACAAACGGTTGCGCAAAAAATATGAACGAACCCCTGAGGTAAGGGTCAGCACCGGCGTCATGTGCACACGGCAAAAAACATCGATTTGTTTTCCTTTACCCCCATTCAGCTTATCATTAAATTGACCGGATATCTGTCCCGAAAAGCCTTGCCCAAGTCCAAGCGCAAAGCTCCATCCCAAGCCGCCGAATACCGAGTTATCTTGCAAGCGAAAGTAGCGTATCGAATCAAAAAGATAGGTTAAATCAGCTTCGCCGGTAGTAATATAGCCAAGCATTCCCTTCATTCTGTTGCCGCCTAAGTAGTCCAGATCCTTCTTATTTATCCGAGGATCGGTAAGAGAGCCGGTTAAATTTGCCTTTAGTCCCAGCGTAAAGCCGGAATCAAATGCATATAAATGGATAGCAATTACGGTCAACAGTACCACCGCAACTGCTTTTTTATGTAAATGCATAGTTTTCTCCTCATTTTAGATACCACCGGGCATACCTACGTGCTATTTAAAATAGTACTTGTTTATGCTATCGGCAAAATATATAGTTTGTCAAGACACCAACTCGTTGTCAAATCAACCGATTTATGACGGCAGCGGAAAAACTCGATTATAACGCTTTAACTCCATCGTCTTTACGCTTATAACCTCTTTTTGATATAGTGTTGATAATGAAACAACGTATTGGCTTTTTATATCTAAAAACAGGCGGTGGACATGTTTCCGGCGCAAATGCACTTATTGCACGCTTAAAAGAAAAATATCCGGATAATGCCGAATATATACCGCAAAACGGCTTCAAGAATTCCAATCGGATTTCGCGTATTTTTTTTGAAAAAGGATATCTCGCAACTTCAAACTACTTTGAACTCGGCTATGTCGCATTCTATCAATTAACAAAATCGAAAACCGTTTTGACATTTTGTAGATGGCTGTTGCGCCCGTTTATTGTAAAAAATCTGGTAACATTTCTTAAAGCCGAAAAAATCACCAAACTGATTTGTTTACACGAAATACTTATCCCGCTTGCGCGGATTGCAATCGATAGAGTAAACCCGAACATTCCGTTAATTTCTATTGTGATGGATCCGTTCACTGCACACCCTTCATGGTTTTATGCAAAGGACACCGAGCTTATTGTCTTTTCTCAAAAACTACAAAAAGAAGCAGTCGTACACTACGGCTTTAAGCAGGAACGAGTTCACCAATTTCCCATTATGCTTTCACGAAGTTTTGATCGGCGATATACACTTGAAGAAAAAAATGCCGCTAAGAAAAAACACGGCATTCCGCTTGATAAGAAAATTGTACTGGTTGTCGGCGGCGGAGAAGGGTTAAAAGCGACGCTTGCTATTGTCAACGCTTTTATTTTTCAGCGCTGTCCTGCTCATTTAATCGTTATCTGCGGCAAAAATAAAGTGTTAAAAACGCAACTGGAAATTCTCCTTAAAACCACGAACATTTCCAATATTCAGGTATTCGGTTTTGTTTCGTTTATGCCCGACTTAATCAATGTGTCCGACTGCGTCATCACAAAAGGCGGCCCCGCTACCGTTATGGAAACACTGTCAGCCGGTAAGCCGTTAATCCTTGCGAGCTATGTCCGCGGACAGGAACTCGGGAATATGCTTTACGTTGTAAATAACAATCTCGGCTGGTATATTCCGAAACCACGAAAGATAATAAAAAAAGTAAAAGAGATAATCGCCGATGATTCCATATTGAACTCTATAGAACAGAAAATCGACACGATGCATATTCAAAACGGACTGGAACCCATTGCCGATTTTATCTATCGTTTTCCGGAAGCATAGAATGAGGGAGAGAAAGTATGGCAGATGTTTCTACGGGAGTAACATACACCATACAGTAAAACTTACATCCTCATTCGTACTTTTTTTGCAATACCGGGAAACCCTTTTAATTTGAGCACAACGCCATCTTCAATTAAAAAAGAGCCTTCAAAAGTACCGCAGATGGTTTTATAGTCCCGCCGCCAGACGAGGATATTCAGATTCCGCTGCGAAATTGCACTGGGGGTAAAGGTTAAATCGACCATGCTTTCGGTATCTTGAATAATCCAATTCTTAGAAGAACCGAACGGGTACGTAATACGCACCGGCGGTAATGGAATGCGTTTTCCACCGTAAAATAAAATATTGTCGTTATAGCTGTAGCTATCAGGAGCGATGGAATTACTTAAATGGAAGGAAACTTGGGTGCCGTCAATAATGCCCAGTCCGATAACAACACTCCGCTTTGTACGGGGAGGCGTATAGGTTTTTCTAAAATCTAAAAAGCCGACCGCGGTCGTTTTATTTAATTGTATATCTTGATTATGTCCAAACGTAACCCAGCCGTTTACGGCAAATGATCGGAAATACACGGCTTGGCACCGGCGGCTCACAAAAGCAGGAATGACAGCAGAATAGTCGGTGCATTGCGACGAACGCGAATCAAAATCAAGCCTGCCCTCGCATGACGGCCGGTCGTTGGCAGCAAGAAAATCGAAATCGGCATAGAGCATCCCTTTGGAAAGGCGGGAAAAAATGCGAACATATCGCCGTTTAACGCGGCAAGTTGCAACGCTGTATGCAATGTATTTAGGCAGATGCACAAACCCCAGCGGCAAAAGTTGCCGGTAGGCAAGCAAGCGGTTCGTCTGCCGGTTCCACAGCGTTGTTTCCATAAAAGCAAAATATCCGCCATAAAAAAATTCAATTTCGCCGATAAGGTTATCATCGCAAAAAAGGAGCCGCAATGTGTCGGTTATGCGGATATCCGTAAGAAAAGTAGGAAACGGTAAATCGCCAAACGGCTTCTTGACGCCTCGTATGTCAAAGGTATGGAACATCCCCGAGTACGACCCAAACAGCGGTACTGCATTTTCGATGGGGCGGCGAGGAGCCGGAGTAATAATGCGGGTATAAGGAACTTTTTGTATATCCATAGTAATAACCTAGCAATCTCGTAATTATCTAATAGAATCGATCCTGCGGCGTATCAAAATACGCACCAAGTTCTTGGGAACGGTATATCCCCTTATCGGTTACAACCCCACGGATAAGCTGAGGCGGAGTAATGTCAAACGAGGGATAGATCCCTTTTACCGCAGGATGAGTATGCCGTACTCCATGGCACGAAAGCGTTTCTTCAGGGTTACGCTGTTCGATGCGGATATCGGCGGCGCTTTTCTTATCTGCATCCGGTATGCCGGTTACATAGTACGGTATATCGAACCGTTCTGCAAGCAGGGCTATCTGAAACGTGCCGATTTTATTCGCGATATGCCCGTCCCGCGTAATGGTATCCGCTGCCGAGGTAAAAAGATCAACTTGCCCTTGCTGCATCATATAGGCAACCATATTATCGGTAATAACGGTGGTGTCAAACCCCATATCGGCGGCGCAGCTTGCAGTTAAACGGGCGCCTTGCAAGAACGGCCGCGTTTCGGCACAGATTATTCTAACGGGATTATTGCGCGCGCGGGCTGCCTTCAGCATCATCCCGACAATCGTTTCCCCAAAGCACTGGGTAAGAACGCCGCCTCCTTGCGGGAAAAGCTCTGCAAGATAGCTTCCAACCTTTTCCATTATACCGTAGCGCCGATTCAGCGAATCTATTGCAGTGTTAAAAAGGGCGGTTACTACATCTTGCCCCGCGTTCAAGGCATTTTCAGCCACAGCAAGACTGCCTGCAGTAATTTGTCCCATTCTGTTTGCCGTCGTCGGACGGGCATGAGCCAACCCCTGCGCCGCCTCTTCAAGAAAGTGCCGCTGCTTTTCCGCCCCTTCATTCCGTACTTGATATGCAGCAAGCGCCATCCCCATAGCGACAGCCGTGTACGGCCCGGCGCTCTGGGTTACCATATCGGCAATCGCCTGTCGGACTTCCTGCCACGAAGAACATTCAACATACGTTATTTTTTCGGGATAGATGCGCCGGTCAAGGATTCTGACACGTCCTTTTTCATACCATGCGACATTTTCGTATTGCAATAAAAATGCAAGTTCTGCGTCTTTTCGTTCCATGTTTCATTTTTAGTAGTTTTGATAGATTGAAGACCGGTGGATTAACAAGTGGTGAATTGAAGAACATGCCGGCGAAGGGACTTGAACCCTTACGGAGTTGCCCCCAATAGATTTTGAGTCTATCGTGTATACCAATTTCACCACGCCGGCTTTCGAGGGGATACTTTAGCATATTAAGTTTCTTTTGTAAAGTAGGCTATGAACTTATCGTCGTATCTGATATACTCGCACCGATTATGGATATATCTTTTAGAGATTTGGGACTCGATGAGTCCGTGTTGAATGCGGTAGCGGCAAAAGGATTTGAAGAGCCGACGCCCATTCAAGTGTTGGCAATTCCGCGCCTCTTAAACGGCGATGCGAACGTTATTGCAAAGGCGAGAACAGGTACCGGTAAAACCGCCGCCTACGGATTGCCGCTTGTACAGGAATTGAGGGAACCGCGAGAAAAACCGCGTGCGTTAGTACTGGTGCCTACTCGCGAACTTGCGCTGCAAGTCGCTTCGGAAATAGAATCGTTTAAGGAAGGAACCCATCCCCGTATCACGACCGTATACGGCGGCGCGTCGATTGTCGAGCAATTACGAAACTTAAAACGCGGGTGTGAAATTGTTGCCGGAACCCCCGGCCGTGTTATCGATCATTTGGAGCGCGGCTCGCTGAATTTGGACAGTATCGAATATTTTATTTTAGATGAAGCTGATGAAATGCTGAACATGGGCTTTATCGAAGATATCGAAACGATATTCAAAAAAGCAAATCCCGATTCGCGGGTGCTGATGTTTTCGGCGACGATGCCCAAGCAGATTTTGAAAATCGCTGCCGACTTTATGGGCGAATATGAAATTGTAGAAGAAGAGGCGTCGGAAGAACCGCTGCCGCTTACCGAACAGTTTTTTTGGATGGTGAGGGAAGAAGATAAAAGCGAGGCCTTGGTGCGCCTGATCGACACCGCCGAAAACTTTTACGGGCTGGTCTTTTGCCAAACTAAGGTTGACGCCGATGCGGTTGCGAAAGAGCTTGACGAACGGCATTACGAAGCCGCCGCTTTGCATGGAGACATCCCGCAGGGACAGCGCGAAAAAATCTTGAGCCGTTTTCGGGCAGGGAAAACCCGCATTCTCGTTGCAACCGATGTCGCCGCCCGCGGTATCGATATCGAGGGGATTACGCACGTTGTCAACTATTCCATTCCGTATGACGGCCCCACGTACACGCACCGTATCGGTAGAACCGGACGGGCGGGGGCGAAAGGGACGGCGGTAAGCTTTATCCGCCCGAATGAGCGGCGCAGGATCGACTATTTGCGCCGCCATGCGCGAGGCGAGTTGCAGGAAGGAAAAATTCCTTCTATAGAAAAAGTCCTCGCGCAAAAACAGGAGCGGCTCTTTTCCGATCTGCGGCGGCAGTTGGACACCGTCCGAGCCGAACATACGATCAACAAGCCCTTTATCGAACTTGCCCGGGAACTCTTAGCCGGAAATAAAGCAAGCTTTGCCGCCACTGAAGAAAACGCCGCCGTGTCCTACAGCGAGAATACCGAAAGCGGCGTCAAAAATATTGACAGCCCTGCGGATAGCATAAACGCCGCCGATAACATAGGCGCGGCCGCAAATACTGCAAACGTTGACGAAGCCGTTGCTTTCGGCGCTGAGGCCGCGGTATCTAGTGCCAAGAATATTGACAGCGTCGAAGTGCTTGCCGCCGTGCTACAGCTGCACTACGGTTCGGTGCTGTCTGCTTCCCATTACAGAAATATCAAAGTACCCCGTACCGAAGACAAGCGTGGGAAATCTTCCGGCGGGAATACCGTCCGACTTTATATCGGATTAGGCAGGAAGGACGGGACAAGCAAGCGGAGCCTCGCACAGTTTTTCAGTACGCTGCTTTCCATTCCGGAACACGCGGTTGACCGTATCGAATTATTCGACCGCTTTTCGCTTGCGGATTTACCGGCCGATGCCGCTCACGAAGCCCTGAGGCTTTCAAAGAAAAAAGCCAATATGCCGCACATCCACATCGACACAAAATCGGATCCTGTAAACGAAAAGCCCCCGCACACAGCCGGTTATGCAAAAAAAAGCCCTTCACGAAAGCTGCGTGAAGGGAACCGGCGCGAAGCCTTTTTCCGCGAAAAGGATACGAGAAAGAAACATCCTGTCAGCACAGGCTCCGCCGCCGCCTATAAAAAGCGGAAATAGTCTGTTGAACAGTGTACGTCCGTGTACACTGTTCAACGACGAGATTTGTGTATTATAGACATTTATGCAAAAGTTCGGGATTACGGAATGCTTCGTCTATAATGCGGCTTAAAACTGAACTATACCCTTTACCAAGCGCTTTGACCTTTTCGGCTGTTTCGGGAGAAAGCCGGATTGCTACAACCTGTTTTTTTCGGAGCTTGCGCTGTTCTTTTGCGATACGTGCAAATTCCTTTAGTTGCTCTTTGGTTAGCGGCGGGCAATCTTCATCGTATACAATAGGCTTTTTTGCAGCTTGTCTGATCTCTTCAATTTGTTCTTTGGTAGGTTTTTCATTACCATACAAAACCGATGTAACTATTGCCATAGAGTCTCCTTTCCGCTTTAGTGGCGGGTCTTGCAGATATAATCCGTGTTTTATCGCCTCGTTCGGTGTAAACAACAAATAGTATTTTATCTACTTTTCCTATTGTGATAAGGCGATCTTCCATACCGCTGTGGTTTGCATCAAAAAATTCGAGACGATTGTTATCATTGAAAACGAGTTTTGCCGTCTCAAATGAAATTTTGTGTATTTTTATATTGCGTTGTTCTTTTTCATAATCCCATTCAAAAAGACGCTGTGCTATTTTATCGTTTTCCATAGTTTACTATACAATATGTAATACTTTTTGTCAATTTTTTCATAAAAAGCCATCTTATAGCCTTAGAATTATAAGAGGGCTTTTTATGAAAGAGATACAGTACGTGTGAGTGTTGAGTATCGTTCTTTGGATATACAGCACCGCCATAGATGGCGGGGAAGCTAAGCAGCAGCGATGTTTTTGCACAGCAAAAACTCGCGTTCAAAAATTGACAAGGAGGTCAATTTTTGAACTTGCCACGTAGCGATGCTGATGTATTGAGGATTAATTTGTGTGCGGCAACGAAAAGAGTATCCCCCTGCCAGCGCTTTTGAAAATACCCTGTTGAACAGCGCACATTCATGTACGCTGTTCAACGACAAGTTTTTCTCACGAAAAACTTGCTGCTGTGTGGAACCACCGACATCCGTGGCGGTTCTGAAAAGCTTTTGCCGTAAGCCTTTTGAAAATAGACGGCGCAGATACAAGGAGTTTAGCAAAAGCGAAGCGAAGACGTACTTACTGTACGTTGAGCATTTATTTCGGCGTAGCGACAACGCAGATGTGCCGTATATTTCAAAAGGTGGTTAGCCTTTGCGGGATTCATAGACAACCGACCCCCCAATAAAGTATTTGGAAAGTCCGAAGAAGATCAGCATCATCGGGATGCTGGCAATAACGGCGGCTGCCATCATTGCACCTTCGTCGGTGCTCCGTTCTGCCGTAAACGAGGTGATATACTGCGGGATGGTTTTCATCGTATCGGACTGAGAAACCAGCAACGGCCACAGCAGGTTATCCCACTGCGTTCTAAACGAAAGGATTGCGAGCGTTGCAATAACAGGTTTACAATTCGGCAGTACGATATGCGAATAGATGGAAAACTCATGCATACCGTCCACACGCGCCGCATCCAAAAACTCATTCGGAAAGGTAATAAGGTATTGGCGCATCATAAAAATACCGAATGCGCTCACCATAAAGGGCAATATCAGACCTGTGTATGTATTTTGGATATGCAGCTTCGTCGCAATCATGTACAGCGGTATCATAATTGCCTCAAACGGAATCATCATCGTTGCCATAATCAGCATAAAGATGAGGTTTCGTCCACGGAATCTGAATTTAGCCAGTCCGTAACCGGTGATGGATGCGAGCAGAACCGTGGTAAATGATACGCTAATTGCCACGATAAACGAGTTGATAATATTCCGAACGTAAATGTAATTGCCGTCATTGCCTTTAATTGCTGTTATAAAGTTGACATACTGCCAGCTGTCGGGTATCCATTTATACGGCATCTGCATAATCTCTTTTCCCGACATAAATGAAGCGGTCAACATAAAAATCAGTGGCATTACGGTAAAAGCAGCAAGCGCCAGCAATAATACTATTTTGATAACCGAAAGCACTCCTGTCGTCATAGATTGTTTCATATTTAACTCCTATGCGTCTTGCGGCGCTCTCTTAATAATCCGTCTCGTCGGGCTTTGACGAGCGGAATTGTAGCCATGTTAAAAAGAGCATGATCAAAAATAATACGATACTCATTGCACTTGCACGACCAATCCGCTGTAACTTAATACCGGTTTGATAGATATTCAACGTGATAACGTTAATCGGTCCGAGCGAGGCTCCGTTCTGGGTAAAAAGATATTGGGTGCTGAACGTTTTTAAACACTGCAGCATCGCCATAATTGAAACCAATACGACCGTCGGTTTCAGGAGCGGTAGCGTAATCGACCAAAAGACTTGGAATCTATTTGCACCATCGATTAAAGCTGCTTCGTATACTACCGGAGGGATGGTCGAAAGACCGGTAATAAAAAGAATAACAAAGTATCCGATATATTTCCAAAAATATACAATCATTGTAGAAAGTTGAAGCATCGTACTGTTTAGCAACCATTGATGGTCAACACCAGGCGTGGAAAGAAGTTTATTAATCCAGTAATTTCCCAATCCGCGAGGGTCAAAAATAAGCAGCCAAATAGCAGCGGCGACAACCGACGATAGAATAGCAGGCGTATAATAGGCTATCTGAAAAACTTTTTTTAAACTGTTCCGCTGCAATGAGCTGATAAGCACCGCAAACAAGAGACTTAATATCACGAGCGGTATAAATGTTCCGAGCGTAAACACAACCGTTGCACGCAGTGAATTTAAGAAGGACATCGGATTATCGTATCGGGAAGCGTCAAAAATATAGAAATAATTTTGCAGCCCTACAAACTTAGGGGGAACATTGCTGAGTACACGCTTATCGAAAAAACTTTCGATGAACGCATTTATAATGGGGTAAAAACTGAATACCGTAAAAAACAACACTGCGGGAGTAACGAAGATAACACCCCACCGTGCGATTTTTTTTTCGATACCGCCGCTCTTTTTTGAGTTAGACATAACCGCTTTTCCTTTACCGATGAATACTAGACCTGTTCAATAGTTTCGTTGTCGAACAGATTTAATCAACATACCCCGACGCAAGCGTCAGGTACCGTGCTCAATGTTTCGCACGGTATGTTCTATAAGGTGGTTGCAGTCGGCTTTAATACCCTTTGTTACGACGCAAGCGTCGGGGTATTAAACCCTCCGCACGAATAAAACAGCCTCTAAAAACACCGTTTTTTAGAGGCTGTTAATGACTGTTTTAACTATTTGTTTTCTTCGTCAAGAATTTCTTGCGCCGTTGCCCGCAAAGAATCCAGCGCTTTTTCGGGAGCTACGCCGGACAGCATAACCGATTCAACTGCCGAGCGGATTGCTGTTTGCAGCTCTGCACTGTTCGCTCCGTAGTACACCATGTGACCTTTGTTCATATCGTTGATAAACACATCGGAATACGGCATATCTTTGAGTGTTTGCGATTCGAGCAGGGCCTTGGTGGGCTGGATAATGTTACCGCCTTCCCGCAGATAATCTTCCCCGTGCTTGAGTAAAAAGCCGATGAGCTTCCATGCAGCCTCCTGCTTCGCCTTGGAAATATCGTTGTTAACCATTAAGAAATGTCCGTAATAGCAAGCGGGAACTTCTTTAACTGCGTCTTTAAATTGAGGGAACGGAACAACCATCCATTCACCACTATTATAGAAGTCGGGATTATCCTTGCGGATTCGTCCCTGCTGGTATAAACCGGTCGTTGCCATTGCAATATCGTTATTGTCTTTGTTGAACAGGTTACGTGCGCTCTTGTAGGTAGGAGAACCGAGGTTCTTTCCGGAGGGTCCCCAATCGCGCATAAAGGTAAGGAACTTGATCCATGCTTCATCCCCGACAATCGCTGTTTTGCCATCATCGCTGATCAGTTGACCGCCGAGCTGTTCCACCATCGGAACAAAGGCAACAAGATAATACGGATAGCGGAAATCGAACCCTC
This sequence comes from Treponema medium, assembly GCF_017161265.1. Lineage (NCBI taxonomy): Bacteria > Pseudomonadati > Spirochaetota > Spirochaetia > Treponematales > Treponemataceae > Treponema > Treponema medium. The sequence continues at coordinate 589,160 of NZ_CP031393.1, forward strand.
TGCGTACCAGAATATCACCGTCGCGGATAACCAATTTTTCGGAAACGGCAACCATATCCTCCCATGTTTTGGGATAATCTTTTTCGGGATCCAAACCGGCATCGCGGAAAATTTTCTTATTGATATAGATACACCAGTTGGTAATTTCAAGCGGCAAACCGTATACTTTTCCGTCTTTCGTTACCGCATTGAGGATTTCCGGCAAATAGCTGTCATAGATAGCAGCCTGATCCGCATAACCGGCAGCTTTGGGATCGACCGGAGCAACTCTGCCATTCGCAACGTAAGAATATTCATCTTCAATAGACAAATTGAAAATATCCGGCCCCTGATTAGCCGCAAAGGCAGTCTGTACCAGCTCAATCAGCTTTGCAGCGCCCTGAGTTGTCCGCTCAACTTTGATATTCGGATTATCCTTTTCAAATTCGGCGATAAGCTTTGTTTCAAGCTCGGTACGGGCGGGATCTTCATGCGTCCAATAATGAAGCGTAATCGGCCCCTCTTCCTTTTTTTCCTGCGTACACGACATAAGAGCTACAATCATCAGCCCCATAGACAAAACGCCAACCATTTTTTTTAACATAGGTTCCATACTCCTTCTTGCCCTCATCTGTAGATTTTATTTGTTACGTTGAGAACATCTTTTCTATTTTCTCACACTATCGCTGAAAGGTCAATTAGAAAAACAAGACATTGGGAAGAAGAGATACCGCACGAATAAAAAAAAACGGCCGCGCGTTATGCACGGCCGTTAGCGTTAAAGTATTCGTTCTATACGCGGATTACTGTTTAATCGTAAATGTACCTTCGTTTATAAAGCGAGATTGCCCCGTTACTCCGATTGACGATGCATTTTCATTTGCACTGATAGGCGTTCCGTTGATTGACAGAGAACCTACCGTCGTTGTCGCGCCTTTTTCGTTGCTTACGAGAACGTAGAAATTTTTATTCGTATTTTCAACCGATACTTTTCCGCCTATATTGACGATACCACCTTGAACGATAAACTGTTCATTGCGTACGTCTTCTGCCTCAGGAGCAATACCGGGCTTGCCGCCTTTTCCCATATCGGGTCCCGGCGGTACCGCGCCGATAAACGGAGCAATTTTTCCGTCATTGTATCCGCTGATTTTGACATCACCTTTTACATAGGTGCCGAAGCCATCAAAGGCTGCACTTTGAAAAAATGCGTTTTTTCCTTTTGCAGTCACTTCTACCGAACCCATCCTCGAAATTGTTTTTTCCGCACCCGTCCATCGATTATGCCCCGTCGCGACGATTGCAGCGGCGCCTCTGTTTGGACATTCCACTTTTACCTTGCCATCGACAGTCGCCTCGAAAACACCTTGCACGGTGTATATCGCGGAAAGCGGACCGTCTTTGTCTTTTTCGGCTGCATTGTAGACATATACATTGCCCAAGCGAGCTTTCGGTCCTGTCTCCGTTACTTTACCGCCGAGAATACCGCGTGCGGTATTAAAATTCGCCAATGCAACGGTTGCATCCGCTGTCGTTCCTTTATTATTGCATTTTACGATCATATGATCGACGTCGATTGTACCGCTTGGAGCGACATAGTAAAAGCCTGCCGTCGCGTTATTTCTGTAGCCGGGGCTTCCGTCGACAGTACCATCGGGATTGTAAATTCCTTCGATTCCTTCTGCAACGATTTCGATCGTACCGAGTTTAATAAACGGTTCATCAATCCAATCCATACCGTCGGAATATTCTCCGCGGTCGAATTCGTTGATTGCAAAGATTGCGTTTCCGTGTATTTTATTTAATCCGTGAATGTACAATCTACCTCGCCCTATCAACGTCGAACTGCCGCCTCTGAGATTTCGTACCGTGCGGATTTTGGCAACGCCTGCACCGGCACCGCATGAAATTTGGAGATCACCGTCAATGCGGATTGACCCCGCGTACGGACTCGGATTCCCATCTGCTCCGACGGATCTGCCGTCTGCAAGCCAGAGAACTGCTGAATCGTTTGCGTTTGCATTGTTTGAACCGAGTATGAGCGTACCACCCTTATCGACATCGATCGCATGATTGAACGTATCGTTTAAAACACTTGTCGCGGCCGTGTCATTTGCTTTTTGCGACACTTCAGGATTGCTTGTTCCGGTACCGCCGACGATAAAATGAAACGTATCGAAATCATTGACGGTTTTTCCGCTCCATATTTGAAGCTTTGCCCCCGATTTTACTTTAATAAATTTTCCTGCCGGAACGAAAAGTGTTTTTTGTCCGTAAGATATAACTTTACCGGGTACGCACACTTTGACGTCTGCACCGCGTTCGATGACGACACCGTCAAACGGCAAACCCGTATCGGCCGCTTTCCATTCGCGGATATCACCGTTCAAAAAACCGATGGTACTGTTTGCCGACCACCCGCCGTTAAAACCAAGCAGTGCGTTCATGTCTTCCTGATTTCGAATGACACGAACACGATCAGTCAGTACTGTAGCGCGGGTCGATACGCAAGATGCGAGAATTGCGATGAATGCCGCTGTAAATATCAGTCGGATTCCCTGTTTCTTCCACTTATTCATATAAACCTCCTCCATAAAAATTTTCTAATTTCAAATATTTCAATCAACAACCCCGACGCAAGCGTCGGGGCACAGTGCTCAACGTTTCGCACTGTGTGTTCTATAAGGTGGTTGCAGTCGGCTTTAATACCCTTTGTTACGACGCAAGCGTCGGGGTATTAAACCCTCCGCACGAATCAATAACCGGATTATCCACCTCAATCTTATCGTTGTCTTGATAAGGAGCAAGCGTCGACACCATACGCATCACGGCATTTGATCGATTGATAATATAATGAACTTCCTTAGGTTCAATATGGATGAATTGTCCCTTTGCCAGATGATGCACGACGTTATCGACAACAATATCTACCTCACCTTCAAGGATATAAAAATTTTCTTCCATTATGTCGTGATAATGCGCTCTAAAATCCTGTCCCGGTTGGAACTGCACTATCGCAAAATTCATTCGGGGGCCTTTCATCAAATACTTCGGCCCGTGATCCTGAAAACGATACTCTTTATCTTTTTCATCTACTATAAACATATTATTCTCCTATTATTTCTATTTTCCGGTAATGCCCGGCGCAACCCACATGTACTGCGTGATGCCACGATCGCTCAAATCGAGTTGGGCATCGTATATATTCCGCCATATCTTGTACATTTCCATGTATTTTTTATGATGTTCCATATTCGGCTGTAGTGTCGTTTCGATTTTCACCATCGCCGCCGCCGCTTCTTTTATGCTGCCGTATATACCGACACCTGTCGCTGCAAGCATTGCCGCCCCAAGCGCGGTTGCTTCTTTTACGACCGGTATGCGCAAAGGAACGCCGAGTGCATCGCATACGATTTGCGCCCACAACCGGCTCTTCGCAGCTCCGCCGCCGAACGTTACCGCGGACGGCATTCCGCCGCCTTTTGATGCAACCAGCTGCATATGACCGTAAGTGATCAGCGCAGTGCTTTCGAGGATGGAACGGTAAAAGGTATATTTATTGAACAGCTCCGCTTCAAAGGTGAAGTTCGTAAACGTAGGGGCTGCATGGCGCCATGCAGAAAAATTCATAACATCGCTAAATGTGCAGAACATACCGTTCGAACCGACCGGGATTTTTTCGGCGCGTTCATCCATCAGCGCATAGACATCTTTACCTTGCGCGGCAGCTTCTTTTTGTTCTCCGGTACAAAATCCGTCGCGGTACCAGCGCATCATCAGGCCGGGCTTAAATGCAAGTGCTTCATACTGCCAAAGGTTCGGCTGTACATGGCAGTTCACCCGTATATCGCAGTCGTCCGATATGCTTCCGCTTGCGGTGTTATATTCATATTGCCAAAATGTCCCGCCGAAAACAGCCGCTTCGTTCGCTTCCGTTACGCCGACTCCGATTGTGCCGAGCTGAGCATCTCCGCCGCCGACAATAATAGGGGTTCCTTCTTTCAATCCGGTTTCTTTAGCGCCCTCTTTGCTGACGTGGGAAACGAGCGTACCGCATTCCTGTACCAGCGGGAAGATATCGCTTTTAAGACCGCAACGCTCTGCAATCGTTTTATCCCATGTCCGCTTTGTCAATGAAAAAAGCCCGCTTGTAGAGCCGTTACTCGGTTCCACAACCAGTTTCCCGCTCATTTTATAGATGAGCCAGTCGTTAAACATACCGATAGAAGCAATGTTCTCATATACTTCCGGCAAATTATTTTTTACCCAAAGGATACGCGGCAACGCACTGAGCGAATACGTTTGTCCGGTCTCAAGGTAGAGTTCATGTTCAAGGGAGAGCGACTTTTTTTTAAGCTGTACCACTTCGTCGGTACTACGCGCATCGACATTGGCACATGCCCAGATTTCTTTTCCTGTCTTATCGTATAAGATAATCCCTTCGCGCATACAAGTTGTCGAAACGGCAACGATGTCGGCATTGTTGATGTGTGATTTTTCCATTACCCCGGCGATACAGCGGCGCGCATAGTCCCAATTTTTTTCCCAATCGAAGTTCATACTCCCGGGATATTTCGGATCTTCAAGATGTTCCCATTCTTGCTGCACGCATTCGATTTGATTTCCGTTTACATCAAAAATGACAGCGCGAACACTCCCCGTACCGGCATCTATAGCCATCAAATACTTTTCACTCATAGTACCTTCCTTTTGTGGGAAATTTTATCTAAAATTTCCCACAACTTTTTCAGAATAAAGGCAAACGCATCAGAGGCGAGTAGAACATATTCGCAGAATAAGAGGCTGGGCGACCATTTGAACCGCGAAGAGGTTCAACTCTGGTTGAACAGACTCTTATTCTGCGGGACTGCTAAAAAAAGTCTGATGCGTTTCACCTTCCTTTACTTATTTTCGATAAGCCACTCTGCGGTTGCTTCATCCGTTATGAGAATATTCGGGTACTGTCCCCGAAGCGCCGCTCTGATTGCGGTGCGTTTGACCGTTCCTGCAGCAACAGCAATGACATTGTGCAGTTTCTTTAATGCTTCCGGTGAATATGTGATAAGGCGTTCTTCGGTAGAAACCGGAATAAAAGTTCCGTTTTCGTCAAAAAAATGAGCAAGCACATCACCCGCAGCGCCGCGCATTTTGAGAAAATCGAAATCGTTTTTTTGTATGATACCGGACTTAATAACAGTCGCATTATCATCCATACCGCCGATGCCGATAACCGAACAACTTGCCGTCGGGTGCATCCGCGAAATTTCAATAACGGCCGTTTCTTTTTTGATTGCGTCAACAATTTCTTTTGTTGATGCAACGAAAGGAGCCGGAATAAGGTAGAGTGATGCATTTCCGGCAGAGAGCTGTGTGTTGAGCAGATAAATACTCACTCCACCGGTGAGCGAGATATACGTCGGTTTCTTTTTTGAAATTTGTGAAAAATAGTTCATAAACCGTCCGGTCGTATCACCATATCCGATATTGATGATGGGTGTGTCGGAAAAGTGTTCGTCGATGTACATGGCAGCCGCCTTCGCAACCGCATCATTAAGCGTTTCGGGGGTATGGCGTTCATCGGACGGGATTACAAAGGCATCATCAAGCCGGTAGATATCGATTAGCTCTTGCTCAGTTTTCAACCTGCCTCTAAAATCGTTATGAATGCTGATTTGCACAACGTTTTCCCGTTCAGCCTTTTCAAGCAATCTTATAACACGCATACGGGAAATACCGAGCATATCAGCTATTTCTTTTTGCGTTTTCTTTTGTATGTAATAATACCATGCAATACGTACGATAAGCTCTTTTTCCCAATCATCCGCCATTGTATTTTTTTCTCCCAAACGAACAAAATATCACACTATGAACATATTATCACATTAGATCTAAAAAAACAAGATTTAACTAACAGATTATTAGGACTAAATATTCGTTTTCTTCATAAATTAATTGATAAAACTTTAAAACAGCAAGAAATCTCTATCTCGCTGAAATTTTGCTATTTTATCAAATATACATTTGACAAATCGTTTTTTTCGTCTTATACTTAATTTATTGATAAATGTTCATATCAAGAACAAAAGTTCTTTAATTTTTACTCTTGAGCGAGAGAGGAAACAACCTATGGATGAAAACGCAGCGCCGTTGCTGTCGGTAAAGAAAATCTATAAATCTTTCGGTTCCAATGCCGTACTTAAAGGCGTTGATCTTAATGTCTACCCGGGAGACATCCTTGCCCTTATCGGAGGTAACGGCGCCGGTAAAAGCACGCTGGTAAAGACCATTATGGGAATAAACAGACCGGAAAGCGGAGATATCCTTGTAGACGGAAAACCTATTCATTTCGGAAGTCCATCGGCCTCGCTGCATGCGGGAGTATATCTTATACCGCAGGAGCCGATGCTTTTTTCAAATATGACGCTTGAAGAAAATATTTTGATGGGGATTCCCGGTAAAAAGAAAGAACTTCATAAGCGTCTTATGGATATTATGCAGCAGCTCGGCTGGAAGCTCGATTTTGATAGAACAGCGCGTACGCTCTCGATTGCGGAACAGCAGTTGGTAGAAATCTTACGCGGTCTGATGCGTGAGGCGCGCATCATGTTTTTTGATGAACCGACGTCTTCACTTACGTTTGAAGAGGTTAACTCTCTTTTTAACATTATCGCCGAATTGAAAAAAAAGAAAGTCGGCGTCATTTATATAACACATCGTTTAAATGAAGTATTTGCTATAGCAAACCGCATTGCGCTTTTGATAGATGGTACTATTACGATGGATGGCGACACCAAAGACTTTACATACGATATGTTGTTAAAAGGACTCGCACCTGAAAGTGTCGAAAAAATGCTCGAAGAAGAAACGATTGAGACGACGGAAGTTGAAAAAAAAGAACCGGTACTTTCACTTAAAAATCTCAGCGGTTACGGTTTTGCCGATGTCAATCTTGATGTCTATCCCGGAGAAGTTCTCGGTATGACCGGTGTCGTAGGAGCCGGTAAAACGGAGCTCGCGACGACGCTTTACGGCCGCGATAAGGTACTGGACGGAAAAGTGTATTTAAACGGAGAAGATATTACGGGGTTGAAGACTAAGCGGATCATTGCAAAGGGGATCAATTATCTTCCCGAAGACCGGTTTTTAAACGGGATTTTTAAATTGACAACGGTGCGTAATAATATTACTTCCATAAGACTTACAACGTTAAAGCGAATGCTTATCAATAGTGTACAAGAAAAATCGCTTGCAAAAAAATACATCGATGAATTTCATATTAAAGTTACCGGCGACGGCCAGATAATGGGTTCTCTTTCCGGCGGCAATCAGCAAAAAGTGATTATCGGAAGATGTTTTTCTACAAATCCGCACCTTGTTATTCTTGACGAACCGACGCGCGGTGTTGATGCGGGAGCACGCAGCGATGTGTACGCGATTATCAAAGAGCTTAAAAAAACAGGCGTAGCTATCTTACTGATCAGTTCCGATATGGAAGAAATCATTACGATGAGCGATCGGGTCGTTACCATGTACCGTGGTAGAATTAATCATGAATTCAAAAGATGAAATAAACGAACAGGCGCTGATGGCTGCTTCATTCGGTGTAGAAAAAGGGATGGTTGGATAAATGCAGTATATATCCTTTAAGCGGATTTTTAAGGCAAGAAGCCTCTTTTCGCTTGCGGTAGTAGTTATACTTTTTCTTCTTGTCGGTATCGTTAATCCCGATTTTCTCGGTACGCGAAATTTAATGCAGACGGTAAACTCAAGCGTCGTATTTGCGCTTTTGTCTATCGGTATCGCATTTGTACTGATTATCGGTGAAATCGACGTTTCAGTCGGCGCAGTGATGGGGTTGACTGCTGCGGTAAGCGCAACGTTAATTCGTGACGGTAGTCCGTGGACGCTTGCTATTTTAGCGGCCGTCGGAATCGGTATTGTATGCGGACTCATAAACGGCTATGGGCTCGTATATCTCGGCATTCCTTCCATTATTATGACACTTGGTATGAACGGTGTTATCCGCGGTCTTATCTATGTCTATACCGGCGGAAAATGGGTTGAAAACATTCCGTTTGAGTATAAGGCGATCAGTCAAGCGACTGTCGGCGGTATCACTTACATTTACTTGACAACGTTCATTATCGCAGTCGGCGGTTCACTATTGCTGCGGCGTATTGCCGTAGGACGCAATTTTTATGCCGTAGGGGATAATATCGGCGGCGCCGAGCTGGTCGGTATTCCGGTAAAGCGTACGCGGATAAGCGCCTTTGTGTTCAGTTCGTTCTTTGCCGCCGCAGCCGGTTGTATCTATGTAAGCCGCATCGGATTTGTTACGCCGATTGCAGGAAACGGTTACGAAATGAAAGCGATTGCAGCCTGTGTTCTGGGCGGCATCAGTCTGTCCGGCGGTGTAGGTTCGTTGTTCGGTGCGCTGATAGGAGCCATCATCATGGCGTCGATAGACCGCATCCTCGTATTTTTAAAATTTTCTTCCGATTATGACAGCACGATTACCGGTATTTTATTGATTACGATTGTTACGATAGACGGATTGGTACAGCACTATGCGGCTGAAAAGGCGCGGAGAACGCGCCTCTTAGCAAAGACAGCCGGAACGGAGAGTAGGTAGCTATATGAGAAAGAAACGGTTTGCTTTTACAAATGAATTACTGTTGATTGCCGTTATTGTATGCGAAATTATCTTATTCGGTATGTTGAACCCGCGCTTTTTACGTCCGATTGTACTGCTCGGTTCAATCAATGACTTTATTTCAATCTGCATCATCTCGCTTTTTGTAACGATGGTTATTATTGCCGGCGGGATGGATATTCAGGCAGGTTCAATAGTCGGGCTTTCGTCGATTGTTGTGGGCGTATTCTTTCAAAGCGGTGTAAATATCTATGCGGCTTGCTTGCTTGCAATTATCGCAGGCATACTGTGCGGACTGTTAAGCGGTTTTATTATTGCGTATACCAATGTGCCGCCCATGGTCGTAACACTCGGCGGTTCGTTTTTATATTCCGGTTTAGCGGTTTCGATTACCCGTATTGCAAAGGTTGAACTGTACAAGGGTATCAGCGGTTTCCCTGCTGCATTTACGGCAGTTACGCAGTTCCGTTTTTTTGGAATTATTCCTTCTCAAATTTTATTGTTTTTAATTATGGCGATAATTGCCTATATTATTCTGCACCGTACTGCCTACGGACGTTCCGTGTATTTGTGCGGTATTAACTCGAATGCAGCCGAATTTTCCGGGGTAAATACGCGATTTATCAAGATGACGACGTATGCGCTTTCCGGAGCCGGTGCGGCGATCGCCGGGATTGTACTTACCTCATATCTTGGCACGGCAAAGGCGGACTTTGGTAAAGAATTAACCCTGCCGGTTATAACAGCTGTCGTACTCGGCGGTACGGCAATTACCGGCGGGAGCGGCAGTATTTTCGGGACGGCGCTTTCCGCACTGGTAATCGGAATTATGCGATTCGGTTTATCGATGGCTGGAGTCAATACTCAGTATCTTGATATACCGGTCGGCATGTTACTGCTTATTATTGTTGCATCTCGCGGATTTTCCGGGAAAGGTTTTTCGAGCAATCTCACCGGTATTTTCCGCAAGCGATAGGGGGCATTTTTAAAAAACAAATTTTATTTTTTAAAGATGTCTATAGGTGAAAACAACGGACGACAAAATCAGGAGGTAAAAAATGAAAAAACTGATGTCGATTATGTTGGCAGCGCTCTTGGTCGGCGTACCGGTATTTGCCGGCGGCTCAAGTGATCAGGGCTCTGGTGGTTCAAAGAAAGACGTTGTTGTCGTATTTATTCCGAAAATCAGCGGCAATGCTTTTTTTGAAGTAGCAAATGAAGGCGCTCAAAAACTGGCAAAGCAGGTCGGTTTTACCGTAAAGTATGACGGCAGCCCCGATGCAGCAGTGGCGAATCAGGTTAATATCATTAACAATGCTATTCAGCAAGGTGCCGATGCAATCTCAATTTCGACCGTTGATGCAGCCGGTGTCGATCAAGCATTGAAAGCAGCTCGCAAAGCCGGCCTTGCCGTTATGACATGGGACTCCGATTCCAATCCTGATGCTCGGCAGCTTATGACATCTCAGGGAACCCCCGATATCCTCGGCAAAATGCTTGTAGATATGGGCGTTACCTCTCTTAAAGAAAGAGGTAAAAATCCCGATACGGATGTTATCAAATACTGCTGGCACTATTCTCAGGCAACGGTTACCGATCAGAATTCATGGCATGTCGCAGGCGAAGCTTATATTCGCCAAAAGTATCCCAAATGGGTTAATGTTGCGCCGGATAACTATTATTCGAACCAAGATGCGGAGCGTGCAATTACAGTTGGAGAAGCGGTTCTGTCTGCTCACAAAGATATCGACTTAATTATTTGTAACGACTCGACTGCTCTTCCCGGTCAGTGCCAAGCCGCACAAAACCTTGGTCTTAATCAGAAAAAGGTAACCATTACCGGTTTTGCAACACCGAATGCGATTAAGGGCTATTGCCGTGCAGGTATTCTTACTCGCTGGGGCTTGTGGGATTGCGGTATTCAAGGTGCAATTTCCTGTTACCTCGCCTACTGGGCAGCAACAGGACACAGTATGAAAGTCGGCGACACAATCGATATTCCTACCATCGGTAAGGTAACTATTCAGCCGAACACGGTACTTGATCCGAAATCTTATACGGCAAACGATTCCGGTGTTGTATTGCTTCCGGAGCGTGCAGTATTCACAAAAGAAAACATGGATAAGTATAACTTCTAAATAGAGGTTATAGGGGAACCTTTAAAGACACAGCCGTTTTTAGAGGTTCCCTGTTATCACTTTTAATGATAGGAATGATAGTATGGCAGATTTAGACGGTTTAAAAACAGCTCACGATTATCACACGGATGTCCCTTTTGCCGTTGACGGTGCATTTTATGTCAAGGGGGCCGGCAATCTCGACTGGGGTATGAAAAAACACCTCTCGAATATTTTTAATCCTCAAACCGGTAATACCGTGATGTTCGCATTTGATCACGGTTATTTTATGGGGTCCGTTTCGGGGCTCGAACGGCTCGACCTTTTAATTCCCCAGCTTAATGATCATGTCGATGTCCTTATGGCAACACGAGGAGCATTGCGCACCTGTGTACGCCCTGATTGCAAAAAAGCTATTGCGCTCAGAGTGTCTTCCGGTTCTTCTATGGTACAGGATGACTTAACCCATGAAGTTGTTGCCGTCAATATTGAAGATGCGATAAGGATGAATGCCGACTGTCTTGCAGTTCAGACTTTTATCGGCGGCGACGGTCAGCTGGAAAGCATCGATAATCTTTCTGCGGTTATTAATGCGGGAATCCGTTATAGCATACCGACCCTTGGCGTAGTCGCAGTCGGTAAGAATATGGAACGCACCGCACAGTATTTTAAACTTGCAACACGTATTATTGCCGAACTCGGTGCAAACATCATAAAAACGTATTATTGTGAAGATTTTGAAGAAATCGTTGCTGCATGTCCGGTACCGATTGTAGTAGCCGGCGGGAAAAAGCTCCCCGAAAAAGAAGCGCTCGAATTGGCTTATCATGCAATCCGCGACGGAGCCAGAGGGCTTGATATGGGACGTAATATTTTTCAGAGCGCTCATCCTGTAGCAATGGCCGATGCAATCGGAAAAATCGTTCACCACAAATATACCGACAAAGAAGCGTTTGAATTCTATACGGAACAAATTAATAAAAAATAGGCATTGGACTAGGGCAAACGAATCTGACATGTTTGCCCTTTCTCTCAGCTTTTTAGTAGGAAGGGGCTGTCAAAAAAACTGAAAGCCTATCGGCTTCCGGATATTCTCCATGCCCTACGTCGGGGTTGTTGATTGTAATGCAAAAATTTTCAAAATATAATATAATTATTTCTATGAAAGTTTATCTTGATAACTGTTGTTACAATCGACCATATGACGATCAAAGTTTTCTACCGATTTCACTTGAAACACAGGCAAAGCTGCTTGTTCAATTGCTTATAAAAGAAAAGCACCTAGAACTTACTTCTTCTTTCATTTTGGAATATAAAAATTCTTGCAACCCATATATGGATAGAAAAATTGCAGTAAAGAACTTTTTGGAAGACAATGTTTCCGATTATGTAAGTAGTGAAAAATCAGAAGAGGTCATTACAAAGGCAAAAATAGTGATTGCAACAGGAGTAAAGATGAAGGATGCTTGTCATATAGTTTGCGCTGAAATGATGAAATGCGACTACCTTTTGAGTACGGACAAAGGTATGTTGAAATATAAAAGTGATACTGTAAAATTACTTAACCCAATAGAATTCGTAGATTTGTTGAATGGAGGTAATGAAAAATGATGACTGAAATGATTGCACCGCCAACTACGATAGAACTCCTTTCACGTGGTATGGAATGTCTAGTAGAAGCTATGGGGGTCGTTGAAGCAGAATACTTTATTGCCGCTGTGCGCAGAGAACGATTCGATTATACAAAATGGCAAAGCGAACATTTTGATAAAATGAATTTAGAAACTTTTGTTCATAACGCAAAAGCTTACGCTCAAAGTATGGGACGGTAAACACGTTTAACAGCCATCATATTAATAGCAGTTTGGTAATTCATAATTTTGAATTAAAATTATGAATTACTACTGAGGCAATGTTCCGTTTTTCACAATACCGATGTATCTCCTACCGCCGTTTTGCAAGCGCCGTACTGATCCTCGTACCGATAAATTGAATAAGCTCTACCATCACTAAAATAACGATGACCGCCGCCAGCATAATATCACTGCGGAACCGCTGATAGCCGTATCGGATTGCCAAATCGCCGAGACCGCCGCCGCCGATTGCGCCCGCCATTGCCGAATACCCGATAAGGTTGATAATAGTAAGCGTAACACCTGCAACGAGGGGCGGCAACGCTTCCGGTATCATCACTTTAAAGATAATCTCCATAGTAGAAGAGCCCATCGCGAGAGCCGCTTGGATAACACCGCGGTCGATTTCCAGCAAAGCGCTTTCGATAACCCGTGCAACAAAGGGGGCGGCGGCGATGGAAAGCGGTACGACCGTTGCAGCAGTTCCGATACTGGTACCGATGATGAGCCGCGAAAACGGAAAGAGCAAAATCATCAATATAATAAACGGGAATGAGCGCAATACGTTCACTATCCGGTCGATAAGCTGGTGTAACACCGGTTTCGGCATAAGGTTCCCCTCCGCAGTGATGCATAACAGCACGCCGAGCGGCGCTCCGAGTATAAAAGAAAAAAGCGTAGAAAAAAATACCATTATAAGCGTTTGCGCCGTCGCGGTTCCTACAAGCTGCACTAAGGTTGACCATGAACTCATTTATGTGTCTCCTCTACTTTGATACCGTTTTGATTAAGATAAGCAAATGCTTTTTGCATATCTTCGGGTGAACCGTTAATATCGACAAAGAGGGTTCCGACCACCGTTTCTCCAACCTTCTGCATACCGCCTGCGCAGATGTTAAATTCAATATTGTAATCGCGGGAAATTTTACTCAAGACCGGCTCACTCGTGGGTTCACCGGAGAATCGGAGCGTATAGGCGCCGTCGCTTTTTGACCATCGAATAAGTTGCGTGTCTTCGGGATTGAGCGGGTTGATATGCATTAAGAAGTCTTTGGTTACTTCCGACTTCGGCGCAGAAAAGATTTCACGCACGGAACCCGTTTCGGCCACGGCGCCGTTATCGATAACGGCCACTTGCTGGCAGCAGTCGCGCACCACTTCCATCTGATGCGTTATCATCACAACACTTAAATTCATATCCTTTTGCAGCCGCTTGAGCAGCTCCAAAATTGAGCGTGTTGTCTGCGGGTCAAGTGCGCTTGTCGCTTCATCACAAAAGAGGATATCGGGAGAAACCGCCAAGGCACGGGCAATAGCCACCCGCTGTTTTTGTCCGCCGGATAGGGTACTTACCCGCGCATCACCGCGTCCTTCAAGCCCGACAACATTCAGCATTTCTTCCACTTTTGCTGCAATAGCACGCTTCGGCATTCCGGCAATTTCAAGCGGATAGGCAATATTACCCGCAGCCGTGCGCGATGCAAATAAATTGAAATTCTGAAAAATCATCCCGATTTTTTTATGTTGATTGCGTAGGAGCTTGCCCGTCAAGGTGTCTACGCGGGAGTCTCCATAGTAAATCTCGCCCGAATCCACCGGTTCCAAAAGGCTTATCAGCCGCACGAGCGTCGATTTCCCCGCACCACTTTTTCCGATAATCCCGAAAATCGTATTGGAAGGAATTTCAAGACTGATATTATCCACCGCTTGAAGTTCTCCGTACCGTTTGTTTACGTTTACTAACCGTATCATCCGTACATACAAACAAAATATAAAAGCTCTGTCAAGTTATTGCCGATGCCTCAGGGTAAACGCATCAGACGTTTTGTTGATCACCCCGCAAAATCAGGAGGCTGTTCAAGCAGAGTTGAACCTCTTCGCGGTTCAAATGCTTGCCCAGCCTCCTGATTTTGCGATCTATATTCTATTCGTCTGATACATTTACCCATCTACTGGAAAAATGTGCGAAATTTTATTTCCTTAAAATGCAACAGTTGAACAAAATATGAATTTTGGAAACTGTTGCATTCGTGCGCGAAAAGCGCACACATCAATACGCAAGTTTTCGAAAGAAAACTTGACGGTTAATACATCCGCCAAGGATGGCAGTGGTTTTATACAGCAGCGATGTTTTGGCAAAGCCAAAACTCGCCTTCAACTGTTGTACACGGATGTACAACAGTTGAAGATGGTTCAAATGCTTGCCCACCCTCCTGATTTTGCGATCTATATTCTATTCGTCTGATGCATTTACCCATCTACTGGAAAAATGTGCGAAATTTTATTTCCTTAAAATGCAACAGTTGAACAAAATATGAATTTTGGAAACTGTTGCATTCGTGCGCGAAAAGCGCACACATCAATACGCAAGTTTTCGAAAGAAAACTTGACGGTTAATACATCCGCCACGGACGGCGGTGGTTAGAGCAGAAGCGATATTTTGGCTTTGCCAAAATTCGTTATCAACTGATGGACAGGGATGTTCATCAGTTGATGAAGGCATCATTGTAGACGCTCACCTTATACCTATGGAATTTCGCACAGAAGGAAGACAATCGTTAAAATTTTTTAATGCGATTGCTCTAGCCGATGCGTGTATCATAATAGTATGTTATATGTTTAAGAAACAGTTGATACACAAACGAGAGCTTCTAAAACTTACATCTTTTACAAAGTTCTCATATTGGAGGTAAACGTATGCATTTAAGACAAAGATTTCAAACGGTACTGTCATTTACCGCACTGTTGAGCATGGTTGTAATGATTTTTGTATCATCCTGCTCTGCAAGTCCTGCTTCTGCAACAACAGTATATGCTGACACAAAGCATTCGGAAGCAATTACAAAAGAGACGATTTCCTTGTTGGAAGGGCTGCAAAGTGCGAACCGGCAAGTATCGGCGGCAATTTTACCGTCAGTAGTAACGCTATCGGTTACGGAAATTAAGAAAGTCCGCAATCCCCTTTCGGGAGACGGTTTCCCGTGGTTCTTTTTTGGAATGCCTAATCAGAATAACGGTGAAAAATCCGAAGGGAACGATAACGGTGAACAGGAATATAAATCAGAAGGGATGGGTTCGGGTGTTATCGTTCGTAAGAACGGCAATACCTATTATGTGCTGACTAATC